>JAJXTT010000101.1 GCA_021783525.1 Pseudomonadota bacterium | reverse complement strand
GAATGGCCAGCAGCGGCGCTTTCAGCATCTCGCGGTAGTAGAACGAGAAATAGAAGTCAGGCTGCAAAGCGCGTATCCGCTCTTCCACTTCGGGCACGTTCGGATTGTCCGGCGTGATGGTCGGGATGCCGTGCAATTCGGCCAGCTTCTGCACGCTCTCGAACCAGATGGTCTCCTTCGGGTTGTCGCGATGGGTCACCACCAGCGCCACATCGACGCCGTGCGCCAGCAGGACGTTCAGGCAACGGACGCCGACATTGTGATACGCAAACACAACCGCCCGACTCATGGGGTGCTTCCTGAAAACAAATCATTGGCGTCCGGCTCGTCATGCCCGCATCGAGGCTGCGCCCACCGAGGCATGACGGCTACACCTCCATTGTGGTAGGCAAAGACGACTGCGGAGGATACGGGAGACGGGATACGGGATACAGGCAAACCCGCACCAGTTGTTGCAGCTTCATTACTCATGAGTTACCCAACCCGCCCTTGACTGAATCCCGTATCCCGTATCCCGTTTCCTGTATCCTGCTTTTCCAGCACGGCCTCCACCAGATAGCGCGGACGGTGGCGGACCTGCTGGTAGATGCGTCCGATGTATTCACCCAAGAGACCGATGCCGAAGAGCGCAATGCCGATCAGGAAGAACATCAATGCGAACAGGGTGAACAGGCCTTCCGCTTCGGGACCGATCACCAGGCGGCGAATCACGAGGAAGACAAAGAACAACGCAGAAAGCACCGAGATCAGCATCCCCAGCATGGAAAACATCTGCAACGGCACCAGCGAGAAGCTCGTCATCAGGTCGAAATTGAGACGGATCAGGCTGTAAAGCGAATACTTGGATTCCCCCGCCGCACGCTCTTCATGTCCCACCACGACCTCGGCGGGATTGCGCGCAAAGCTGTAGGCCAATGCAGGGATGAAGGTATTCACTTCCTTGCAGCTGTTGATCGCGTCGATGATGTTGCGGTCGTAGGCGCGGAACATGCAGCCCTGATCGGTCATCTTGATGCGGGTGATCTTCTCGCGCAGTCCGTTCATGGCGCGCGATGCAATGTGCCGCCACCAGCTGTCGTTGCGCTGGCGGCGGATGGAGCCGACGTAATCGTGGCCTTCGTCCATCTTCGCCAGCAACAGGCCGGTATCTTCCGGCGGGTTCTGCAAATCTGCGTCCAATGTCACCACGCGCTGGCCGCGGCAGTGCTCGAAACCGGCCATGATCGCCATGTGCTGGCCGAAATTACCGTTGAACAGCACTACCCGCGTCACATCGGGACGCCTCTGGAACTGCTCGCGCAGGATCGCTGCGGAACGGTCGCGGCTGCCATCGTTGACGAACAGGATCTCATATCCGATGCCGAGCTTGTCCAGCGCGGGATACAGGCGGTCGAACAGAGCCTGCAGGCCTTGTTCTTCGTTATAGACGGGGATGACGACGGAAAGTTGGGGTGTGCTCATAGGGGCGGCATTTTACCGCAGAGAGGCGAGATAACGAAATTCGCTAACTTGCCAGCACTTCCCTCACTGCCTTCACCACGCGCTCGACGTCCGCCTCGCTCATCCTCGGGAACAACGGCAGCGTGACGATGCTGCGCCCCACGCTCTCCGCGACGGGGAACATGCCTTCCCTGAAACCGCGTTCGCGATACATCCTGAACAGGTGGATAGGCGGGTAATGCACGCCGCAGCCGATGTTGCGGGCTTTCATCTTCTCCATGAACCCGGCACGCACCATTCCTTGCGGCAGCACGATCTCGAACATGTGCCAGTTGGTGTTCTCGAAATTCGCCAACGGCAGTTGCACACCGGTCTGTTTTTCGAAATCCGCACCGAAGCTCGCGAAATAATGCCTGGCCAGCGCATGACGGCGCGCGGTGATGGCATCCAGCTGCGGCAATTGGTTCAGGCCGATGGCGGCGGCGACATCGGTCATGTTGTACTTTCCACCCAGCACATCCACGTCCATGCCGTCGAATCCGCTGCGCGTTACGCCTTGCAGGCGATATTTTTCCGCCAGCCGCGCCTCGTCCTCGTTGTTCAGCACCAGGCAGCCGCCTTCGGTGGTGGTGAGGTTCTTGTTGGCCTGGAAGCTGAACGACACGAAATCGCCGAACGAGCCGATCCGCTTGCCTTTCCACAATGAGCCAATGGCCTGCGCGGCGTCTTCCACCACGCGCAGCTTGTGGCGCTTGGCGATGTCGTAGAGCCTTTCGCGGTCCACCGGCAAGCCCGAAAGATCGACCGGAATGATGGCTTTGGTGCGCGGCGTGATCGCCGCTTCGACCTTGTCCAGGTCGATGTTGCGAGTGACCGGATCGATGTCCGCGAACACCGGTGTGGCGCCAGTCTCGATGATCACATTTGAGGTTGCCACCCAGGAAATCGGCGTGGTGATGACTTCGTCGCCCGCGCCGATGCCGGCGATGCGCAGGGCGATCTCCATGGTGCAGGTGCCGGAATTGAACGTGCGTACCGGGCGCCCGCCGAAATACGCGGAGAGCTGTTTCTCGAACTCCAGTACCTTGGGGCCGCTGGTGACCCAGCCGGAGCGCAGCACGTCGCCCACGGCGGCGATGGCCGCTTCGTCGATATAGGGTCTGGTGAACGGTAAGAATTCGGACATGCTTGCAACCTCTGATTAAGCTCTTGAAATGATGATGACGCCCAGGATGATCACGCCCATGCCGGCCAGCTTGGTCGGATTGAAGGCTTCGCCCAGCAGATACCAGGCAGCCACGGCATTGACCACGTACGCCATCGACAGCATCGGAAAAGCGATGCTGACCGGCACGCGCGACAGCGCGAGTATCCACACCACCACGCTGATGCCGTAGCAGAACAGTGCGGTGACAATGTGCCATTCGGTCGCCAGCTTCCAGCCGATGGGTAGGATGTTCGCCGCGCTGAATTCGAAATGGCCGATGGCGTTGGTACCCGCCTTCATCAGGATCTGTGCTGCGGCGTTCAGCATCACGCCGGTAAAGATCAAACCGAAGCTGACCAGGTTCATGGCTTGCTCACCACCACATATTGTTCGTCACGATAGATCTCTTTCATCGCCATTCCTTGCTGTTGGAGTATATAAAGCAATGGTGCCGGCACAATAGCATAGGCTTCCGCTTGCGTGCTCCAGCGCCTGGCCAACTGATCGGCCGAAGGTATCCAGCGCTCCGGCTCCATCTCGATGCCGAATGCCATCTCGTCCTGATAGTCGACCAGCGTGAATGTCCGCTTGAGGTAGAACGGCAAGGTCTGCTCGTAGCAGAAGACGGAATAGAACGGCACGTCGGGTTTGACCAGCGGCCTGATCGCGTCGGCGAGGATATAACTGGAACGCTCGGGAGCGATCGCATTGTAGCCCGAGGTTGCCAGTTGCGCGGCAGCGAGCGAAGAGAACGCCAGCACGATGACCGCCGCCATCTTCTTCTCACGGCGCAGCAACCACAATGCCGCCGCCGTGCCGACGAGCCAGAGCGCCGCTGCAACCAGCAGCCATGCCGAGTAATTGCCGTACATCTGCTGTTGCAATGGCGTATCCGCGGACATCCTGGCAGCAAACGGGATTATTCCAAGCAGGGTGGCAACCACCGCCAGCACCGGAACGGTCAGCCAGAACAACCGGCGCGAACTCGTCTCGGCGATCCGTTTGCCCATCAATAGCGCCAGCGGCGGAAACATCGGCAACAGATACGACGGCAACTTGGAATCGGAGATCGAAAAGAACACGTAGATGAATACCGTCCACACCAGCAGGAAGCGCACGGCACTGAATTCTTTCAGCTTCTGCCTACCGCTGCGCCAGGAACGCAACAATGCATCGAACATCAGCGGCGTCCATGGCAACATGCCGAGCAGCAGGATAGGCACGAAGTAATACCAGGGCTGGAAGCGCCCGTGCACTTTGGTCGTGAAGCGCTCCAGGTGTTCGTGAATGAAGAAGAAATGGAAAAACTCGGGATTGGCACGCATGACCAGCACGAACCAGGGAGTGGCAATCAGGAAGAACACCAGCAGTCCGCTGAGCCAGTGCATGCGCGTCCATATCCTGATATCGCGATTGAAAACCGAGTACAGGAACAATGCCGCACCCGGCAGAACCAGGCCCATCAAGCCTTTGCTCAGCACCGACAGCGCCAGGGCCGCCCAGGCCAGCAGCATCCAGTTGCGCCGCTGCATATCGTGTTCTTCTCTTTGTGCGAGCAGCAACGAAAAAATTCCGAGCGTGATGAAAAAGGTCACGCCCATGTCCAGCGTGTTGATGTGCGCCATCATCGCGTAAAGCATGCTGCTGCCCAGCAGCAAGGCCGCGTAGATGCCCGCCTCGCGCCCGAACAGGCGCGTTCCTGCAAACCAGGCAAGCAGTATGCCGGCGAATCCGGTCAGCGCCGTCCACAGACGGGACGTCCATTGATGCTCGCCGAACACCTCATAGGCCACGGCGGTGGCCCAGTATTGCAGCGGCGGCTTCTCGAAATACTTCAGTTCGTTCAGGCGGGGAGTGGTCCAATCTCCGCTCGCCACCATCTCGCGCGGAATCTCGGCGTAGCGGCCTTCGTCAGGCCGGATGAGCTTGCGGTATTCGAGATTGCCGAACCAGATGAGCACGGCTGCAAGCAATAGCAGCAGGAGTCCGCGCCGGGAAATGTCTTTCGTCATAAAGAAACTATCTGGATGCGTGAAAACAGGCGCGGATTTTAACCTAATCCGCCTGGGGCCCGCGCTTTTCCTGCACGACTGCGCTCGCACCGCCTTGCGCGAACGCGATGTCCAGGCGCTCTCCCAGGGCGATCCTTTCGCTGCTAAGCACGACTTTCCCTCTTGCATCGCGCACCATACTGTAACCGCGTGCAAGCACCTGTTGCGGATCGAGATGCTGCAAATGCTGCTGCAATGCCAGCAGCCGCACGTCATGGCGATCCCGGGTGTGCTGCATTGCCGAACTCAAGCGGCGCGCTAGATTTGTCTGCTGTTCCTGCAAACGTGCAACACCCGGACGCTGCATGCGCAGCCGTTGCCACAACGAATTCGAATGCCCCTGCCGGTGCTGCAGGATATGAGCTTGTGCGAGGCGAATGCGCTGCCACAAGGCAGTCAGGCGCTCGCCCTGTTGCCGGATACGTTGTGCCGGATGCACCAGCCGGCGCTGCAAGTAATCGGTCTGCTGCATGCGCTGCTCGAACTGGCGCATGATTGCCCGTATCAAATGCCGGCGATGTTGTGCCAGGCGCTGGCGCAACTCCTGCCGGTCCGGCACCACTGCCTGTGCCGCCGCCGTCGGTGTCGCGGCGCGCAGATCGGCCACGAAATCGGCAATGGTGAAGTCGGTCTCGTGCCCGACGCCGCTTACGACGGGAATGTGGCTGGCCGCCACGGCACGTGCCACCACTTCCTCGTTGAATGCCCACAGATCTTCGATGCTGCCGCCACCACGGCACAATATGAGTACATCGCATTCGGCGCGCCGGCTCGCCATATTGATCGCCTGGGCGATCTTTTGTGCGGCCCCCTCTCCCTGCACCGGCACGGGATACAGCACAACCGGCACATTGGGCATACGGTTCGCCAGCGTGCGCAGGACATCGCGCAGTGCAGCCGCTTGCGGCGAGGTCACGATGCCGATCTGTTGCGGCAGTATCGGCAAATCGCGTTTACGCCCGGCATCGAACAATCCTTCGCCTTCCAGCTTTGCCTTCAACCGCTCGAACGCCTCATACAACGCACCCAGCCCGGCCGGACGCATTTTTTCCAGCGTCAGTTGAAAGTCGCCGCGCGCCTCGTACAGGGTCGCCATGGCAAGTACTTCTACCTGCATGCCGTTCGCGGGTTTGAAATCCAGGTACTGGCTTTTGTGGCGGAACATTACGCAGCGCACCTGCGCCATGTCGTCCTTAAGCGAGAAATACCAGTGTCCCGAAGCCGCGCTTACAAAATTGGAGACCTCTCCGCGCACCCACAACAAAGGCAGACTACCTTCAATCAATTGTTTTGCCGCGAAATTCAGTTCGCGCACGCTCAGCACTCGATTCCCTTCCATCTTTTTTCCCTGTTAGCCGCTCCACTATTCAGAAATTTTTTTTCAAAATAGGCCAAATGGCATATTGACAATTCATTTCAATCCACAATACCAGCAAATTCGCCGCTTCCGGACCAGCAGACATTGCAGCAATATTACAACTTACGATATATCCTTGTTTATTAACATGTTTATTTCGGTATATTTTTTGGGCTATCATTAACAAATGGCTATGGCATTAGGCTTTTGATTGCCATTCCAGCCATTCATGCACAAAGTTATCCACAGTTTTTGTGCATAAGAAAACAAATCTCTTATCCGGCTATGAGTTAGCGTTGAGGATGCCTGACGACCTTGCTCAAACATAACCTACAAGATACAGTGCCGCCTTCGAATTTAAGCATAATTTCCTGGAGACGCTGCGTGATCACACTCATTGAAGCGGCCGGTTGGCCGATCTATCTGCTCCTAATCGCATCCCTGGTCGCCGTCACACTCATCACTGAACGTTCACTTTTCTTGCGCCACAAGAAGATCGTGCCGCCCGCGCTGATCGACGAGGTCGTGCAGGAACTCAAACAGCGCGGCGTCAGCCAGCAGATGCTCACAAGATTGAGCGAAGGCTCTCCGCTGGGCAAGGTATTCGCCGCGGGATTGAGGAACATCAAGAGCGCGCCTGAAGTGATGAAGGAATCGATCGAGGAGGCCGGACGCGGTGCCGCGCACGACCTTG
>JAJXTT010000100.1 GCA_021783525.1 Pseudomonadota bacterium | reverse complement strand
CGGCCAGCACTGGCGGGTCTTCAGCACGTGGGACGATTCCGGCGAAAATCTGATTCATGTGGCCGAACTTACCAAAGAACGCGACGAACTATCAGGCGCCGTTGCCGTCAATTTGCTGAAACCGCTAATGTTCTCGCTCCCGTTGCTGGCGATTCTGCTGTGGCTGTCCGTGACGCGCAGCCTGCGCCCGCTGGTCAGGTTGACCCGCGAAGTCGCCCAACGCGAGCCGGATAATCTTGCGCCGCTGGATGCGGGGACGGCACCGCGCGAAGTGGCGCCGTTGATTGACCGCCTCAACAAACTGTTCGTCCGCATCGACGCCTCCCTGCAAAAGGAACGCCGCTTCACTGCAGATGCCGCGCACGAACTGCGTACGCCTGTGGCGGGGATCAAGGCTCAGGCGCAAGTGGCGCGCGCCGCCTCCACCGATGCCGAGCGCATTCGGGCACTCGACAACGCGATCCTCGGTTGCGACCGTGCCGCCCACCTGATCGACCAGTTGCTGACCCTGGCGCGCATCGACACACTGGGCGAGGAAGCAACGGAACCGTGCCAGCTCAGGGCAATTGCCGCGGACGTGATCGCATCGATCGCACCGACTGCGTTGAGCCAGCGCGTGCGGCTCGAATTGACGGAAGGCAGGGAAACGGCGGTAAACGGCAATCCGGTGTTGCTGCGCATCATGTTGCGCAATCTGATCGATAACGCCGTTCGCCATACGCCGCCTGACACATCGGTCCGCGTAGAGATCGCACAGGCACCCGGCCGGACTCTACTTTCCGTATGCGACAATGGCCCCGGCATTCCGGAGACGGAATTGGACAAGGTGGCCGAACGCTTTTATCGGCCGTTGGGCACACGTGCCAGCGGCAGCGGGTTGGGACTGTCGATCGTCAAACGCATCGCCGAGATACACTCTTCGTCCCTGCAACTTGCGCGCAATGAAGACGGCAATGGACTTTGCGTAACAGTGGCTTTCAGGTCGTGATGCGGGCTCGCAAGCAGGCGCATATTTAATTGTACTTTGCCCGACATGCCTGGACATTATCGGCGACTTTAACTAAAACCCGCCCCATCAATGAGTTAGGATGCACGCTCCGAAGCCCTTCCCAACCCGGATTTTTTTGGTTAGGATGCCGCCCAGTCCAGTTGCACTTCCAGACGGCCAAAGACCGTACCCAATCCCGACATCAAACAAATATCTAAACCAAAGCGAGAACAAAACATGAGCGAACATATCCGTTATGTCACCGATGCCACTTTTACCGCCGAGGTGCTACAGTCACCGTTGCCCGTACTGGTCGACTACTGGGCGGAATGGTGCGGCCCCTGCCGCATGATCGCTCCAATTCTGGATGAAGTCTCCAAGGAATACGCGGGACGCCTGAACGTCGCAAAACTCAACGTGGACGAAAACCAGCAAACCCCCCAAAAATACGGTGTGCGCGGCATTCCGACGCTGATGTTGTTCAAGAACGGCAACATCGAGGCGACCAAAGTCGGCGCATTGTCCAAATCGCAACTTACCGCTTTCATTGACAGCCACATCTGAACCCTTTAGTCTGCCGCCCGTAACTGCCCTGTTTCGTCCTGAAACCCAATAAAAATTTATTACTTAAAGTAAATTAAAAAGACACTCACGGCAGTTCGGCGCGGAATTTCCCGCAAACCCTGTAACAACACATCCCTGGCAACTCTTCACAACCTAGCGCCATCGCGCCTCATCCACATATGCACTTATCCGACCTAAAGACCAAACACATCACCGAACTGGTGGAAATGGCCACCACCAATCAGATCGACAATGCCAACCGCATGCGCAAGCAGGACCTGATCTTCGCCCTGCTGAAGAACCAGGCCAAGAAGGGCGAAAGCATTTTCGGCGAAGGCACGCTGGAAGTACTGCCGGACGGTTTCGGCTTCCTGCGCTCCCCGGACACGTCCTATCTGGCCGGCCCGGATGACATTTACGTCAGCCCAAGCCAGGTGCGCCGTTTCAACCTGCATACCGGCGATTCGATCGAAGGCGAGATTCGCACCCCGAAAGAGGGCGAACGCTATGTGGCTTTGGTCAAGGTGGATAAGGTCAACGGCGAACCACCGGAAAATGCCAAGAACAAGATCCTGTTCGAGAACCTGACGCCGCTGTTCCCCACCGTCCACATGACGCTGGAGCGCGATATCCGCGCCGAAGAGAACATCACGGGACGCATCATCGACATCGTCGCGCCCATCGGCAAAGGCCAGCGTGGCTTGCTGGTGGCCTCGCCCAAGTCAGGCAAAACGGTCATGCTGCAACATATCGCGCACTCCATCTCGGCCAACAACCCCGATGCCACGCTGATCGTGCTGCTGATCGACGAACGCCCCGAAGAAGTGACCGAAATGAGCCGCACCGTGCGCGGCGAAGTGGTTGCCTCGACTTTCGACGAACCGGCCACGCGTCACGTGCAAGTCGCCGAAATGGTGCTGGAAAAGGCCAAGCGCCTGGTTGAACACAAGAAAGACGTGGTCATCCTGCTCGACTCGATCACCCGCCTGGCTCGCGCCTACAATACCGTGATCCCCTCTTCCGGCAAGGTGCTGACCGGCGGCGTGGATGCCAACGCCCTGCAACGCCCCAAGCGCTTCTTCGGCGCGGCGCGCAACATCGAGGAAGGCGGCTCGCTGACCATCATCGCCACGGCGCTGGTGGACACCGGCAGCCGCATGGATGACGTGATCTACGAAGAGTTCAAGGGCACCGGCAACATGGAGATCCACCTGGATCGCCGTATGGCCGAAAAACGCATCTACCCGGCCATCAACGTCAACCGCTCCGGCACCCGCAAGGAAGAACTGCTGATCAAGCAGGACCTGTTGCAGCGCATCTGGGTGCTGCGCAAGCTGCTTTACCCCATGGACGAGCTGGAAGCGATGGAATTCCTGCTGGATAAAGTGAAAGCGACCAAGAACAACGCCGAGTTTTTCGACTCGATGAAGCGATAAAACCCCAAGTTCTAAGCCAGACTAGGCGTGCGAGAAAAATCGCCGCGCCGCATATGGGTTATATGCAAGCAAGATTTTTCGAGCGCAACAACGTATGGCGACGAAATTGGGGTTTTGTCCTGAAAAAAGGGTTTTGACGGTCGGTCAGGTTTATGTATAATGCGCGGCTCTGAAAATCCTGATTTCAGTGAAGGCTAACCTTCAGGTTATGCCGTAACTAAAAACCGCATCTAGCGAGGTAGTCATGTACGCAGTAATCAAAACCGGTGGCAAGCAATATCGCGTTGTCGAAGGTGAAACTCTGAAGATCGAATCCATAGACGGCGACGTCGGCGGCGCGATCGTATTGGACAAAGTGCTGATGGTCGGCAATGGCGACACAGTCTCCGTTGGCAGGCCTCTGCTGAGCGGCGCCACCGTCAAGGCGACGATCATCGCCAACGGTCGCCACGACAAAGTGACCATCTTCAAGATGCGTCGCCGCAAGCACTACCAGAAGCATCAGGGACATCGTCAAAACTTCACCGAGATCCGCATCGACGGAATCTCGGCTTAATTCTGAAGGAGCTGCAACATGGCATCGAAAAAAGGCGGAGGCAGTACCAGTAACGGCCGCGACTCGCACTCGAAACGACTGGGTGTCAAGAGCTACGGCGGGGAACTGATCAGCGCGGGCAGCATCATCGTGCGCCAGCGCGGCACACAGGTTCACGCGGGCGACAACGTCGGCATGGGCAAGGATCACACACTCTTCGCCAAGATCACCGGCAAGGTGGTGTTTGCGATCAAGGGCGCAACCAAGCGCAAGACAGTCAGCATCGTCGCTGCTTAAGCATTCAGGCAGTTAGAATGAGCCCTATCGCGAGGTAGGGCTTTTTTATTTCTGGAACACCGTAGGTCGGGTTAGCGCAGCGTAACCCGACAACTTCCGATATTTGATGAAATGTCGGGTTACGCTGCGCTAACCCGGCCTACAACATTATGAAATTCATCGACGAATCAAAAATAGAAGTCATCGCGGGCAACGGCGGTAACGGCGCGGCCAGCTTTCGTCACGAAAAATACATCGAAAAAGGCGGGCCGGACGGCGGCGACGGCGGACGCGGCGGCAGCGTGATCGCCGTCGCCGACCGCAACATCAACACGCTGGTGGATTACCGCTTCGCGCGCATGCACCGTGCCAAAAACGGAGAATCCGGGCGCGGCGCAGACTGTTACGGCAAAGGCGCGGACGACGTCATCCTGCGCATGCCGGTGGGTACGGTCATCACGGACATCAACAGCGGACAGGTCATCGCCGACCTCACCCATGACGGAGAAAAAATCCTGCTCGCCAAGGGTGGCGCCGGCGGGCTGGGCAACCTGCATTTCAAATCCAGCACCAACCGCACGCCGCGCCAATGCACACCGGGCGAAGAAGGCGAGCGCCGCGAATTGCAGCTGGAATTGAAGGTGCTGGCCGATGTCGGCCTGCTCGGCATGCCCAACGCCGGCAAATCCACTTTTATCCGCGCGGTGTCCGCGGCGCGCCCCAAGGTCGCCGACTACCCCTTCACCACCCTGCATCCCAATCTGGGCGTGGTGCGCGTCTCGGAAGAAAAGAGCTTTGTCATCGCCGACATTCCGGGGTTGATAGAAGGCGCAGCCGAAGGTGCCGGACTGGGTCACCAGTTCCTGCGCCACCTGGCCCGCACACGCCTGTTGCTGCATCTGGTGGATCTCGCCCCGATGTACGAGGGCGTCGACCCCGTGCATGAGGCGCACGCCATCCTGAACGAACTGAAGAAATACGATGAAGCCTTGTACAACAAGCCGCGCTGGCTGGTATTGAACAAGCTGGACCTGCTGCAGGAAGAAGACCGCGCCGAAAAGGTCGCGGCCTTCCTCAAGGCATTCGGCGAAGATACGCGTTACTTTGCCATCTCTGCCATCAACGGCGAAGGCTGCAAGGAATTGACTTACGCTATCATGGAGCACATCAACCAGATAGCCGCGCAGGAACAGGACGCTATCACCGAAAGTGCGCAAGAGACCGAGATCGATATTCACGACCCTTTAGCATGAAAACCGTTCTGACCCAATCCAGACGCATCGTCGTCAAAGTCGGCAGCAGCCTCGTGACCAACCAGGGCACCGGCTTGGATATGGATGCCCTGGGCAACTGGGCACAACAAATCGCCACATTGCGCACGCAAGGCTGCGAAGTAGTCCTGGTCTCTTCCGGCGCGATCGCCGAGGGCATGCAGCGCCTGGGTTGGAAGCAACGCCCCAGCGCCGTGCATGAGCTGCAGGCTGCCGCGGCAGTCGGCCAGATGGGACTGGTGCAGGCCTATGAGAGCTGTTTCCGCCGGCACCAGTTGAACGCCGCGCAAGTGCTATTGACCCACGCCGACCTTGCCGACCGCGAGCGCTACCTCAACGCGCGCTCCACCCTGCGCACCCTGCTCAAGCTTGGCGTCATCCCGATCATCAACGAAAACGACACGGTGGTGACAGACGAGATCAAATTCGGCGACAACGACACGCTGGGCGCGCTGGTCGCAAACCTGATCGAAGCCGACGCGCTGGTCATCCTCACCGACCAGGACGGGCTTTATACCGCCGATCCGCGCAAAGACGCCGGCGCCAAACTCATCAGCGAGGCGCTGGCAGGCGATGCCGCGCTCGAAGCAATGGCCGGCGGGGCCGGCAGCCACATCGGGCGCGGCGGCATGATCACCAAGGTCCTCGCCGCCAAGCGTGCCGCCCGCAGCGGGGCGCACACCGTCATCGCCTCCGGCCACGAACGCGATGTGCTGCCGCGGCTGCTGCACGGCGAATCCATCGGCACACTGTTGACTGCGGCCGCACTCTCTTTGGATGCCCGCAAGCAATGGCTCGCAGACCATCTGCAGGTCAGCGGGAGAATCTCGCTGGATGCGGGCGCGGTAAAAGCCCTGCGTGTTGACGGCAAGAGCCTGTTATCCATCGGTGTCACACAGGTCAGCGGGGAATTTCAGCGCGGCGCGGTGGTTGCGATTCTTGATCAGAACGGCGAGGACATCGCGCGCGGCCTGACCAACTACAATGCGGACGAAGCGCGCAGCATCGCGGGCAAGGCCAGCGGAGAGATCGAGAGCATTCTCGGTTACGTCGACGAACCGGAGCTGATACATCGGGACAACCTGGTTCTGCTGTGAATCAGCAGGAGCAGGTTGCGGTGAAGACTAATCTTTAGGTTATGTCGGAACCACAATCTCGTTTTGCTTTGAAAAAGCAAAACGAGATTGCGGTGAAGGCTCACATGAACGCAGTGAGTGTTAAGCCACGAAGTGGCGGCCGAAGCCACAACCTGGTTCTGCTGTAACTCGGCGGCGCCAGGTAGCGGCGAAGACCGACCCTCAGGTCACGCCGTAGCTGCGTTGGTTTTTCTGTCACTCCAAAAAACGGGAAGCGGCCACTGCATCGAACGGCCATCCCAGTTCAGCCCCCGTATCTGCGCGTTTCAGCACAGGGATGCGTATGCCGTACTTCTCCAGCAGTTCGTCGTCGTCCGCAATATCGATGTAATCGGCCTCGATGCCGATCTCACGCAAGACAGCTTCCGCCTGCTCGCACAGGTGACAGAATGCGGTGCCGTATAGTTTTATTTCCATGATTCATTCTAAGGAAGGTCTGAATAAGTAACAACAAATGAGAACGAAGCGCCGCGGATATTCGAAGTGGCCGGAAATTACCCTGGCAAGGGTCATTTCGTCGACCATCTCGGTCGATTCCCCGTTCATCAGAC
>JAJXTT010000099.1 GCA_021783525.1 Pseudomonadota bacterium | reverse complement strand
TTGCCGGGCGTGCGGTCGCGACGCGGTGCGGCGGAGCTGTCTGGTGCGGGAGCGACCGCATCACACCTCCTCCCGCAATCGGCTGGCTCTGCCAGTAACGTGTCGGAGGTGCGGTCGCGACGCGGTGCGGCGGAGCTGTCTGGTGCGGGAGCGACCGCATCACACCTCCTCCCGCAATCGGCTGGCTCTGCCAGTAACGTGTCGGAGGTGTACCGCCAGAGATCGTAGACGCCGTCCTTCACTGCGATGAATTCCAGCGCACCGCCGTCGCGCGCATAGCGCAATCCATGCAACGGTGCGTTGTAGTTGAACAGCACCCGCGGTCCACCACCCGCGCTGTCGAATTCCAGCACTTGCCATGAGCCCGCCTGCTTGATGCCCAGCGCGATGCGCTTGCCGTCTGGGCTGGCGGCAAGATCGATGGCTTCCACCTGGTCCGGCGTCCGGTAGAGCGTGCGCGATTCGCTCCAGTCGTTCCCGTGTCGTTCCAGAATGCCCAGGGTGGAAACGCCGCCGTCCATGCGCAATGCGGCTATCCGGTCGCCCAGCCACACCGCGCGGCGGTAGCGTCCGCAGGTGGTCTGCCTTTGTAAACCGCCCGTTGGGCTCCAGGTGTAGAGGTCGTAGTAGTAGTTGAAGTTGCGGCAGATTTCGGGTTGCGCGATCAGAGCCGTGCCGTCGGCGCGCGTATCGATGTAGGCGCCGGGATTCAGCTTGGCGAGCTCGCTCACCTTGCCCTGGATATCGATGTGCACCAGTGATGGTTGCAGCCTCCCGTCATCGACTGCTGCCAGCACGCCGTCGGCTGCAGGCGCCAGCGAGGAGATCTCGAATTTCGCCGGCAATATCACATTGCCGTCGGCGCGCGGCGCGGCTTTAAGCGGTACTTCGCGCCGGCTCATCTGATCCGCAAGGTCGGCGATGAATTCGTCCCATAACTCATCCATGTGCTTGCCCGTCACCTCGACCGGGTTGGTGTACACACGCGGGACGATGTTGTTGCTGAAGTTGTTGATGTAGTTGTAGACCGCATCCGGTCCGTATTTGCGCGCCAGGAAATCGTAGAAATACACTCCGTACAGGTATTGCTTGGACGTGGGCAGGGCGCGCCCGTCCGAGTTGATCTCTGCCAGCGATTTGAAGCCCTGTTCGTGCTCGATGCGCATCCATGCTTCGAATATCGGCCCCCTCAGTCGTCCTTTGCCGAGTTCTGGCGTGCTCTCGTTGTAGGTCGCGATGCCTTCGATGGCCCAGTCCGGTTGCCACAGGTTGGGGAAGAGCAGCGGATTGCGTCCGAAGATGTGGCGCAACACGTTCGGGGCGCCGCGTACCTTGTCCAGATGGAAAGTATGCGTCAGTTCGTGAGTCAGGAGCATCTCGAGCCAGACGCTGTTGTCCAGCAGTTCGCCGTCGTTGGGCGGGGTGAGGAAGATCGCGCTTTCGTTGAATGGCAGCGGGGTGGAGTAACCGTTCGGGATGTCGAACTCATCGAGCAGGATGATCTCTATTCTGCTGCCCGGTTCCCATTGCAGCCCCCGGCTCATGCGGGAATAGACGCGCTCGGCGATGTCTGCCACGCGCTCTGCCTGCGCGCGCCGGGAAATGGCGTAATTGATGCGGAAATGGGTGGTGTCTGCGCTTTGCCAGTTGCGTTCGGGGTCCGGGCCTGGCGCCGGGCCGATTGCTGCGTGTGCGGGCGAAAGGACGGCGAGGAAGAAGAGTGCTGACAGGAAACGAAGCATGGTGTGTGTCACCCCGGAACAAAAAAAGCGCACGGCAAGCCGTGCGCTTTCATTATCCGACAAACCGCTCAGTTTGGCGTATGAGTTTCCACCTGCTGCAGCGGTTCGCTGTTCTCGATGGTGTATATCTCACGCTGGCGCTGGCGGCGACGCGGCGCGTGTTCGCGGCTTTCCTGCACCGGCGCGACGCTGGCGACCTTGTTCGGATCGGTTTCGATCAGGGTCAGACCGCTGCCGCCCAGGTCGACTGGAGGCATGGCTGGGGCGGCGGTGGCAACGGATTTGGCGGCCTGCACTTGTGGCGCAGGTTGCGGGGTCGCTTCCATCGTCGGCGCTTGAGAAGAGTGTGCCGGATAGGACACAACTTCGGTCGGCACAGCCTTCTTCATCGATTCTTTCATTGAATCGGGATAGGCGATGTACTCGGTCGGCTTGGTACGCTGAACGGGTGCCGCGGCGGCAGCGACTTCGCGGGCTGCAGGCATGGCGGCTTGTTCGTTCGTCTGAACTGCAACGCCCTCGCCGGATGGGGCCGCCACTTGCTGTTCGCGGCGCTCGCGCTCGCGACGGCCACCGCGACGCCCGCGCTTGCGTCCTTCGCGGTTTCCGCTTCCCTCTTCGCCTTGTTCGCCGGCCACAACGGGCTTGGGCGTTTCCAGTACGGGTTTGTCGATAGTGGCCGGACGCGGTTGGCGTGGCTGTTGCGGTTGGCGTTCGCCGCGATTTTCCTGCTGCTCTTTCGGCTCCCTGCCGTCCGCGCGCGGCGCGTCTTCACGCTCGCGGCGCTGCTTGTTGCCGCCTTCATTGCGATCTCGACGCGGCTTGTTGCCGCTGCCTTCGCCGCGTTCATTGCGCTCGCCGCGTTCGCCGCGTTCGCCGCGCTCATTGCGGTCACCCCGCTCGCCGCGTTCGCGGCGCGGATTCTGGCGTCCGGACTTGGCCGGCGCAGCCGGTTTGACGGGTTCGCTTTCGCCGCCCAGCGACTTGAACCAGCCGACCAGGCTGCCGAACAGGGAGGGCTTCTTCTCCTCCGCCTTGACAGCATGTTTCGGGGCGGGCTGTGCCGGCGTGATGCCGCGCACGGCTGCCTGCGGGCGCTGCGCCTTGATTTCCTGCGCAGTCTGGGTGACGGGCTTGCTTTCCTCAGGCTTCTCCACCAGTTTGTAGCTGGCTTGCAGGTGATCGGCGGTGATGTCGTCCTGGCGCAGGCGGGTGACCGTGTAATGCGGCGTTTCCATGTGCGGATTGGGGATGAGTACCACGCTGATCTTGAAGCGGGATTCGATGCGGAAGATGTCGGCGCGCTTCTCGTTGAGCAGGAAGGTGGCAACATCCACCGGTACCTGCGCGTGGATGGCGGCGCTGCTGTCCTTCATGGCTTCTTCCTGGATGATGCGCAGGATGTTCAAAGCGGAAGATTCCGTGCCGCGGATATGGCCGATGCCGTTACAGCGCGGGCAGGTGGTGTGGTTGCCTTCTTCCAGGCTCGGTGCCAGGCGCTGGCGCGACAGCTCCAGCAGGCCGAAGCGCGAGATCTTCGCGGTCTGGATGCGCGCGCGGTCGAAGTGCAGGGCGTCGCGCAGGCGGTTTTCCACTTCGCGCTGGTTCTTGCTCGACTCCATGTCGATGAAGTCGATGACGATGAGGCCGCCCAAGTCGCGCAGGCGCAACTGGCGGGCGATCTCGTCCGCGGCTTCCAGATTGGTGTTGTAGGCGGTGGTCTCGATGTCGCCGCCGCGCGTCGAACGCGCGGAGTTGATGTCGATGGCGGTGAGCGCTTCGGTGTGGTCGATCACGATGGCGCCGCCGGAAGGCAGGTTCACCTGGCGTGCGTGTGCGGACTCGATCTGGTGTTCGATCTGGAAACGGGAAAACAGCGGCACGTCGTCGTGATAGCGCTTGATGCGGTCGACATGGTCCGGCATCACCGTGCCCATGAAGGCTTGCGCCTGCTGGAAGATGTCGTCGGTGTCGATCAGGATCTCGCCGATCTCGGGGTTGAAATAGTCGCGGATGGCGCGCACGACCAGGCTGCTTTCCAGGTAGATCAGCGACGGGGCTTTTTCTGCCTTGGCAGCGCCCTCGATGGCGTCCCACAGCTGCTTGAGGTAATCGAGGTCCCACTGCAGCTCTTCCAGGTTGCGGCCGATGCCGGCGGTGCGGGCGATGATGCTCATGCCTTGCGGTACTTCCATCTGCGCCAGCACGTCGCGCAATTCGTTGCGGTCCTCGCCCTCGATGCGGCGGGAAACGCCGCCGCCGTTGGGGTTGTTCGGCATCAGCACGATGTAGCGGCCGGCCAGACTTATATATGTGGTGAGGGCGGCGCCCTTGTTGCCGCGTTCGTCTTTTTCCACCTGGACCAGCAGTTCCTGACCTTCCTTCAGCGCTTCCTTGATGGAGGAGCGGCTGCCGGCGCCGGGCTGGTAATACTGCGGGGAGACTTCCTTGAAGGGGAGGAAACCGTGGCGGGTGCCGCCGTATTCGACAAAGCAGGCCTCGAGGCTGGGCTCGATGCGGGTGATGACGGCTTTGTAGATGTTGCTCTTGCGTTGCTCTTTACCGGCGGTTTCAATGTCGAGGTCAACGAGTTTCTGACCGTCCACAATGGCGACGCGGAGTTCTTCCGGCTGCGTCGCATTGAATAACATGCGTTTCATATTTTTCTCCCGCGCTCTGACACGGGCAGAACAAAGCTACGCGCCGCTTGGCGCGCGAGAATTTGGGTCGTGCAAACTGTTAAGTGAGTTGTGATGACGACGGTGGTTCAAAATTGTTATTCTCGTTTTAGCTTGTCTGTATCTGCATGTTGCCAAAATTCCAAGGAGGGCAACACGCCAAAATTTATCTGCTTTGGTGCTTAGAGCGCGCAAATCAATTACCATCACTGCTTGTCTCCGGTGAGTGAGATAACCGGGCGGGGCTGCTTCGTAGGCGGCTTGATTGCCTGCCTTAGGTTGGACGGGAAATCATGTATCCCGTTTCACGAAGGCGCACACGCGAGGGCGGAGTATATTCAAAATGAGTGGTTTGAGCAAAGAATCCGTGAGTTGGGTCGAAATCGACGCGGGCAGCGAGGGGCAGCGCATCGATAACTTCCTGTTCCGTCACCTGAAAGGCGTTCCCAAGAGCCATGTCTACCGGATCCTGCGCGGCGAAGTGCGGGTGAACAAGAAGCGCATCGACCAGACCTATCGCCTGCAATTGGGCGATCTGCTGCGCATCCCGCCCATCCGTGTGGCGGAAAAACCCGAAAGCGAGTTCGTTCCGGCCATCGAATTCCCCGTCTTGTATGAAGATGAAGCGATACTCGCCATCAACAAACCGTCCGGTACGGCGGTCCATGGAGGCAGCGGGGTGAGCTTCGGGGTCATCGAGCAGCTGCGTAGCGCGCGGCCTCAGGCCAAGTTCCTGGAACTGGTGCACCGGCTCGACCGCGAGACGTCCGGGGTGCTGCTGGTGGCGAAGAAGCGCTCGGCGCTGACCGGGATGCACGAGATCATGCGCGAGGGGAACAGCGACAAGCGCTATTTCGCGCTGGTGTTGGGACAATGGAAAAATGCGAAACAGCATGTGAAGCTGCCGCTGCACAAATTCGACACGCCGCAAGGCGAAAAGCGGGTGATGGTGCGCGAGGACGGACAGGCATCGCACACCATCTTTACGCTGCAAAAGAGCTGGCCGGAATTTTCCCTGCTTGAGGCGCAACTCAAGACGGGACGCACCCACCAGATCCGCGTGCATCTCTCGCACCTGGGCTTTCCCATCGCGGGCGACGACAAATACGGCGATTTTGCGCGCAACAAGGAATTGGCGAAACGCGGCCTGAAACGCATGTTCCTGCACGCCCATTCGATATCATTCAATCATCCGCTGACGGGCGAGCCGCTGAGCATCGTTGCGCCCTTACCCCCTGAATTGCAGGGCTTTCTGAACAAGCTGGATGCCGCGGCTGCCTAAGTTTTAGGCGATCCTTGCCGATAACTGGGTTGCAGGCGGTCCGGTATGGCCGCGAGGAGATGTCATGCGCTATGTGCCCAGTATTCAGTCGACGACGGCGAGTCCGACCAATCGCCAGGTGAACGGTCCGTCAGCGGCGCAAGCGGTAAAACCAATATTTCCTCGCGAACAGCCCGTCCTTCCCCATGTAGAGCCACACGCGGCGCATCAAGAACCCGCGCATCCGGTCGAGCTGAAACAGCATCGCAGACTTGCCTTCGAAGATCGCCGCAAAGCCTGTCGCCGCGTCAGCCATTTGCCTGTGCTGGTCGAGTTGCGTTCAGGTATCGACCGCCGCCGTCACAATCTGCGCGAGGGCGACATCACTGAACACATCGACGAGAGTGCGTAGCGGACGGTTAGCGTTTGCGCGCCAGATATACCGTGACTTCTTCCCGGTCATGGTAGAGCTGCTTGGCTTCCAACTGGTAACGGACGCCCTTGTTGTTGAGCGCGGTGCGTATGCTGTTGAGTGCATCGTTCAACGCCGCGACGCGTTTTTTCATCGGCAGCTTGAGGTTGAAGATGGCGCGCTGGGTATAGCCGCCGATAAACCATTCGGTTACCAAGGTTGCGACGCGCTGCGGCTGCTCCACCATGTCGCACACCAGCCAGTCCACCGGGCGCTGGGGGCGGAAGCGGAATCCGTCCTCGCGCAGATGCCGGATGGAAGGATGGCCTGCCGCCGCCCCCTTGAGCGGACCGTTATCCACCGCCGTGACTTTCAGTCCGCGCTGCACCAGTTGCCAGGTCCAGCCGCCGGGCGCGGCTCCCAGGTCGACGGCTGTCATGCCCGGCCTCAGCCATAGTGCCTGTTCCGTTTTGTCGAGGAACACCTCGAAGGCTTCCGCGAGCTTGAGATAGGAGCGGCTCGGAGCATCACTCGCCATGCTGACGCGCTGGATGCCGTTGAGCGCGGCTGAGCTGTTGTGCGGATCGCCGGTGGCGATCAGCGCTCGATGGTTGTCGGGAAAGAACACATGCAGGCGCGGCAAGACATCCGTTCGCCCCGAGCCGCTCGCAGGGGGAACGGCAACCATATCCGCTAATCTGCCTTGTTCCCGCATGGCAGCTTCCAGCAG
>JAJXTT010000098.1 GCA_021783525.1 Pseudomonadota bacterium | reverse complement strand
CTTACAGGAAAGCAGGATGTCGGCACGACCCGGATCATGCGAGTGCAAGCGATATCCTGAGATCAATGGACATGAAAAAAATAGCCGCCGTTTTATTGTTTTCAGCAATTTCTTCTACCGCATTTGCGGACGTGTCGGACATCAAGGCTTCCAACAATCAGTTCGGCGTTCAGGCCACGTCGACAAATGTCGATTACACGGAGACCGGCAATGGACAACTGGGTACTTCTACCGGAACGCTGGACACCGAGACGGGCCGATTATCGGGTTACGCCCTGTCCATATCCGCGATGCAGGATCTGTGGCTCGGGAACGACTATGTGGCGGCCGAATACGGCCGTACCAGCGGCAAGACGACCTATACAGGCTCGCTCCAGGGCGGCGTATTTGGCTCGGTGGTTTCAACTTCCACAGCAGGACTGACGGATTACAGCCTCCGGTACGGAAAAGGCTTCATTGCCAATAGCAAGCTCATGCTGACACCCTACCTTGAATTCGGCAGTCACGAGTGGGACCGCGGGGTCAATCTGGGCGAGACGTATAACCACAATTATTACGGGATCGGGGTGCTGGGTCAGTTTTCCCCCGTCCGCAAACTGGTGCTTTCGGCCAATGCCATGATCGGGAGCACATTCAAATCGAACATCGATGTCGTTGGCTCATTTTCGGGACCGCTGGGCAATTCCAGTCTGTACAAGGCGGGAATCGGCGCGGATTACGCGTTCACAAAAGACTTCCACGGCAGCGCAGGCGTCGATTACGTGCATTTCAACTATGGCATCAGCGCCACATATCCGATCGGCGGCGGCCTTGTCGCATGGGAACCTGACAGCAAGACAACTTACACCATCGCCAGAATCGGACTGGGATTCGCATTCTGATTTTGGTTAATTCTTGAAAACGCGGTGGCCCGTTCGCCTTGAGCTTGTCGAAAGGTGAACGGGCCACTTCGACAAACACAGGACAGGCTTCGACAGGCCGTGCGTGTACTGTTGGGGCGAATGCCCCTTACGACCACGGCGCATTACTGGAATGTGGCAGGCTCGGGGAATCCAACACGCAGCAACCCCAATAAAGAGCCCTGCCGTTCAGGGCAGGGCTGGGATTCCTCAGTCTCCTTTCAGGCCGGCAGGAAGTCACTCCTCGTCCGGGTCCTTGTATTCTTTCGGCAGATGGTGGGCGATACCCTTGTGGCAATCGATGCAGGTTCCGCCTTCGGCTTTCGCCTTCATGTGCTTGTTGTAGATCGTCAGCTTTTGTATGTCGCCGCTCATCGCGTCGAAATTGTGGCAGTTGCGGCATTCGCGCGAATCCGATGCTTTCATGCGCTCCCATTCATGCGTCGCCAGCTCCATCCGGTGCGCTTCGAATTTTTCCGGCGTATCGACGAAGCCGGTAAGCGCACCCCAGACCTCATTGCTTGCCTGGATCTTGCGCAGCATCTTGTGTCCCCAATCCTTGGGCACGTGGCAGTCGGAACAGATGGCCCGCACGCCGGTCCGGTTGGCGAAGTGGATGGTCTTCTTGTATTCCTGGTACACGTTGTCGCGCATCTCGTGGCAGCCGATGCAGAATTCCAGCCGGTTCGTCGCCTCCATGGCGGTGTTGAAGCCCCCCCAGAAAATGATGCCGGAGAAAAAGCCCACCACGAGCAGTGCCAGCAATGAGTATTTCGCGCTAGGCTGCCTCAGCACGCTCCAGGTGCGTTTCAGGATGCCCGGTTTGTTAGTCATGATTCTCTCCGCTTTGAATTATCGAATCCATTGAGCAAAATGCATCGAGCCGGGAAAAAAGACGGTGCACAAAATTGCCATGCACCGCTCGCTCGATCGCTTTCCGGATTCATTATTGTCAGAAGGTATAGAAATAACTCGCGCTCACTACGCTGACCGCATAGCTCGGAGATTGCTGATTGGTCGGCAGCATGCTGGTCGCCGTATATCCCGTCTGGTAGGCATTGTAATAATAGTCGTTCGACCTCAGATTCTGATAGATATAGTCGATCCTGATCTTGCTTGCCTTGTCCAGCTTGTAGTCGCCGCCAAGATTGAGCTGGATCAGCTCGCTCCTGATGTCGGGAGGAGAGCCGCAGGCATACCCTGAATTGCTGGGGGTGGTGCAAGCGACGTTAACCCAGTTGTCGGTTGTCGTGTAGCCTGTCTTGCTCAATGAGTACGTCAAGTTTGCGGCCAGGTCGAGTTTGCCCCCCATCAGCCCGCCATGCTTGGCATTGATCCCGACGGTATTGTCGTCCTGAGTCAGCGAATTGTTCCACGGTTGCGTCAGCGAGCCATTAACGATGGCTGTTCCGTATGTTGCCGCCTGATGATTCCACTGATCATTCAGGAGATCGCGCTTGCGGTTCTGCACCGTCACATAGGCTGTGGCGCTTGTATTTTCATCAAAGGTATACCCGACATCCAGGTTTGCACTCCACGCGCTGCCGTTCTGCACACCCAGTGCAGCGGCGTAATTGTCATTCACATAACGACCGTTCACGCCCACGTTCAGTTTTTCCGAAGCCTGCCAGTTGACCCCGGCCTTCAGCATTTGCTCGTTCCGCGAAGCATCGAAGTAGGCGACGTATCCAGGCAGCTCATAACCCTGGTTATTTGCCTGCATTGGATTATAGAAGGCAGGATTGACGTCTGCTCTGCGCCGGGAATAGGAGTATCCGGCATTGAGCTTCACGTCTTCGCTGGCCTGCAAATGGTAGTTGGCAGCCAGCTTGTTATCGGTGCTGTCGGGAACCTGCGCACATGAGGTGCCGAGTGCGTAATAGGCAGCGGCCAACGCCGGCCCTGTCGCGCCGCTGCCTATGGCAGGACTTGCGGCGAGGGCTTGAGCCGCGGTAAGCGATGTGTTGCACCAGCGACGAATCTGCTCATGCTCGAACCCGACATTGAGCTTTTGGCGCTGGCTGACCCGATAGTCGGCATTCAACTCGAACTGTGTCTTCCTGTTGCTCATGGGCGTGCTTATCGCAGTTTGCGCCGCCCCGCCCAAGTCGAGGAAGGTGTAAATGCCGGACGCGGTCTGGTTGTCGTGATCATTGAATTTCATGCCGGCGGACAACGACAGATCTTTGGTCGTCTGGTTGGTCAGCTTCAGGTCGACATGCTTTGTAACCACCAGCCCGTTCAGGGAAGACTGCGGCAGCCCGCCGGCCTGCATCTGATCCTGGTTAACGAAAGCCGCATTCTGGGTGTTTCGTCCGTAAGACACGCCGCCGACCAGTTTCGTGGCTTGCGAAATGTCATAGCCGCCGTTCAGGTTCAGCTGCTGGAAATAATTGTCCGGAGCGGTGCTCAAGGTATCCACCGGGAACGCGACGCCCGGGTCGGTGCCGGTTGCGTTGTTGGGGGCAACGGCGCCCAAGGTGGCAAACGGATTCGAGAAACTCACACCATTATAAGTGTCGGTAAACTTCGAGAAATTGTAGCTGCCGGTGAAGTGCGCCTTGTCTCCCATCCAGTTCAGCGCCAGATTCATCGTGTCGGTCTGGTAGTTGGTGGGGTTCATCAGCATCAGGATGTTTTCGCCCCTGACTCCCGTGATGCCGTTCGTGATGTTCGCATCGGATGGTGCGGAGATCAGTTTCGCCCCGTCCTGCGTCAGACGGTTATAGTCGAACTGCATGCTCCATTGCTGATCGATGTGATAGCCCGCATTGAATTTTGCGTTCCTGCGATCCGAGTGGACGTCCTCGGTATGAAAGTACGCCAGTTGATTCGGTGTCAGCGCCTGCGCCCCGTAAGGAGGCACCACCCCGTTCACCAGTGCCGGCTTGGTTCTTGAATCGACGACACCGAAGGCATTGGGCAGGATGAAGGTGTTCCCTCCCATGCTTCCTTGCAGGGGTGTCTGGAAAGTGTCGGTAATATTGTGGCGCAACTCGTCGTAACCGACGCCGAAGCTCCACTTGCCCTGTTTGCTCATGCCGACGCCCAGCTCGCGCGAGGTCGTGCCGAGATCGCTGCCCTTGAATTCCCAGCGACTGAGTCCGTCGCCCCCGTCATGGGAATCATAGGCATCTCCGCCCTGTGCCTTGAAGTTGCCGATCAGATAGGCGCCCTTTTTATTCAGGCCGTTATATTCGCCGAACTTGGCGGAATCCTTGGACACCCCCTCCACACCAACTTCGACCGAGTTGGTGGGGTGCGTCAAGGCCGCAACATCTTCGTCTTCGGCTTTGGCCGCCAGGGGCATGGCCAGCATCACCATCAACGCGCCCTGTACCGCCAAGGTCAACTTGCTGACTGCGAAAAGCTCTTTATTGGTTTTCATGATAATTTCCCTTTTTTCCTGAAATTAGCGATGCAAGAACGCGCCGGCTGGGCTGTTCGAACCGTGAACCATGACGTGGCAGTTCATGCACGCGCGACCAACAGCATTTGTATTCGGTGTCGCCGGGTTGGTCGCGTTGGCGATCAGTCCATTTCCGCCCTGGATGCCTGCAACGTTCGCGCCGTAGGAAGCCTGGCTGTTGTGCGGACCGTCATGGCATTCCTGGCACAGGAACGGAGGACGCGATTTCAGCAGCGGCGTGATGTTGGAACCGTGCGGTGTGTGGCAATTGGTGCAATCCTCGGTCGCTGGCTGGTGCTCCCACAGGAACGGCCCGCGTTTCTCGGCGTGGCAGGTGTAGCAGGTCTCGGTCACCGTGGCCTTCTTCAGCATCTTGGGACCGACAGAGCCGTGCGGATTGTGGCAATCGGAGCAGACGACCTTGCCGGCGTCGATCGGGTGGGTCGATATCTTGTGGGTATCGGCACGCTGATCCTTGTGGCAAGTGAAGCAGACTTCGGTCTGCGTCTTTCTGTCGCGCACTTTGTCGACGGGCGCGTGCACTTTGTGGCAGTCGTTGCACGCGATCTGGTTGTTCTGGTGCTGGCCGCCGTCCCAGTTGGTGCGGTTGGTGCCTTTATGGCAGCTCAGGCACTGGCCGGCGCGAGCCTTGTCGTCAGACACCGCATAGGCGCCTTTCTTGAAAACGATATCGGGCGCAGCGCGCCCCTTGACATTGGGATCCCCCTTCAGGTGCTTTTCGCTTTCGCCGTGGCAGGTCTGGCAGTTCGGCGTACGCGCATCGCCCCTGACCCCGTGCTTGGTCTGGTAGATCGCCAGGATCGGCGTTGTCTCGCTTTCATCGTGACAGCGCGTGCAGATCGCATCCTTTTTCAGGGACTCCTGGGCAGACGTGGACTTGGCCGCTTCCATGCTGAGATCCGGAAGCTTGTTTTCCGCCGCGGGCTGATTCTGCTCCGCCGACGTTGCGTCCGTTGCCGTTTGGCCTTCCGCCGCCAGCAGGCTGGTCGCGGTTCCCATGCTGGCGATGAATGCACACATCACCATCGCTTTTCTTAATGATATTTTCATGGCTCTTCCCTTTTTAAACTTGAATTTCTGCCGTTTGCTTGCGACCGTTCAGAGAGAAAGTATCCAGTCGACGAGGTTCTTGATGCTTTCCGGTGATGCCTTGCCACTGATGTTTTTGTGTTCCTCTTCATGTCCATCGGGGAATTTGGCTTTCTCGCCGGAGGTGACGTGGTGGATCAGCTTTTCTTCGGCGCCGGCTTTGCCACGGTATTTTTCTGCGACTTTCTTGTAGGAAGGGCCGTCTTTTTCCTTGTCTACGCCGTGGCACTTGAAGCAGTTGTTTTCGCGCGCCAATGCCTTGGCGGCGTCGACATCGACGGCGGCGGAAGCATTCAGGGAAAGAGTGAGGGTGAGGGCTGCGGCGGTAACGCTGAACAGGGATGAAGCACGAGCTGAATGTGTCATTTGTATCTCCTGAATATCAAAATTATTTTCACAAAACGTACTAAGTCTTTTCGTGTCGGCATTGTCTTCAAACCCGGATTCAGCCACTACGGCCTATCAGCGCAAAATGCGTCAGACCATGGTTCCAATTTTTCAGACCTTGGTCTTAGTCGGGAATAACCATCGCGTGATACCATTAATCGCACAATGACCGTTTAACCCGCGTTCGCAATCACCACATGCAAGGCTTACGATGTTCACCGCCTTAAAGCAGGCTTTCGACCGATTGAGCTTTTCGCGCCAGTTCATGCTGGCGATCATTGCCGTGCTCGGGCTGGGCATGCTGGTCATCGGAACATGGATAGGACAGCTGATCGAAAGAAACGCGATAAACCGGACTGCCGCGATCTCTGCGGTGTACCTGGAAAGCATGTCCGCTGCACAGCTGCAGAACTGGCCGCGCGCTGGTACGGTTGACAGCGATACGCATGAGGACCTGGACCGGATTTTCGTGGACGGGCCGCTGCACCGGGAAGTGCTTCGCTTCAAGCTGTGGGATGCCAACGGACGCATCGATTACAGCAACGACCATACCCAGATCGGTCACATTTTCCCGGTGCAGGGCCGTCTTGCCGCGGCCTTTGGAGGAACAGTGCAGGCCCAGATCAGCAATCTCAAGGAGATCGACAACCTGCCCGAGCTGGAAAACTGGAATCAGCTGCTCGAGATCTACGTGCCGATCCGTTCGGTCGACGGCAAGGTGTACGCGGTGGCCGAGTTCTACCTCTCGGTGGACAAGCTGAAGCGCGACATCCTCGCGGCGCAGCAGCGCAGCTGGGGGCTGGTCGCGCTCTCGACGCTCGCGGTCTACCTCCTCCTGTATAGCCTGGTGCGGCGCGCGAACAACACCATCAACGAACAGCAGCGTGACCTGCACCAGCAGCTCCGCCAACTGCACTCCGTGCTCGACGAGAATGAACGCATGCGCGAGCAGTTGCGCGAGGCCGGCATCAGCACGACCGCACTCAACGAGGAATTCCTGCTCAGGATCGCTGCCGACTTGCACGACGGACCGGCACAAAC
>JAJXTT010000097.1 GCA_021783525.1 Pseudomonadota bacterium | reverse complement strand
CACGCTTGTTCAGGCCAACTTTTTCGAACAGCAGATCGGCCAGTTCCGCCTTGGTCAATGTCGTCATATTCCCCTCTTACACTCGCAATTGCGCGCCTTGACGTTGCAATGCCGCAACCAGACGAGCTACATTTTCTTCAATCTCGTTATCAGTCAGAGTTTTTTGAGTATCTTGCAATAACACACGGAATGCAAGGCTTTTTTTGTTTTGCTCCACACCTTTGCCGCGATATACATCGAACAAAGCGAGTTCGACCGCATTGGGCGCTTTTGCCGCCCGCATCCCATCCAATAGCGACTGTACGGTTACATTTTCATCCACCAACACCGCAATATCACGGCGAACTGGCGGGAAGCGCGAGATGTCGGCCAGCTTCGGAACACGGTCTTGGGTCAACGCGGACAGCTCCACCTCAAACCAGACCACCGCCTGGGACAGATCATATTGTTGTTGCCATTGCGGGTGCAGTTCGCCTATCCAGCCGATGGCTCGACCATCCAGCAGGATGCGCGCCGAGCGCCCGGGATGCGATGCCGGATAAGGAGCAGCCTGGAAAGTCAGACTGCGCGGTGCAAACAATGCCTCGATATCGCCTTTCACGTCGTAGAAATCCACGTTACGCGCAGGCGAACCCCATTGTTCGGATGAAGCGCCCCCGTAAGCCAAACCGGCCAAGCGTTCATTTTGTGCATACGTACCCGCTTCGGCAGTAAAGCAACCGCCGATCTCGAACAAGCGAATGCGGGGCTGTTTGCGTGCCAGATTCGTACGCAAGGCGGCGAGCAATCCCCCCAGCAGACTGCTGCGCATCACGCTCATCTGGCTGGCGATGGGATTTTTCAGGGCGATGGGTGCGGTATTGCCACACAGATCACGCTCCCACGCTGCTTCGACAAAAGCGTAGTTGATGGTTTCCTGATAGTCGCGCAATACCATGGTCTGGCGCACCCTGGTCAAGGAACGCTCCGCTTCGAATTGCGGCAAGATGGTCATGCGCGACTGTATCGGCGCCGGCAGGATATTTTCATAGCCGTAAATGCGGGCGACCTCTTCGATCAGGTCTTCTTCGATGACAATATCGAAGCGGTAGCTCGGTGGCGTCACACTAAAGTCGGTACCATTTACATGGGATTGAGATGCCCAGCCCAGCCGTTCCAATATCGCGAGGATTGCCAATTCATCTAGCGCCACGCCAAGCACGCGTTGTACGCGCGAGGTGCGCAATTTCACCGGATTTCGTGCCGGCAACTCGGCCTGAGCTTCCATTACCGCACCGGCCTGACCGCCGCAAATGTCAAGAATTAGCTGTGTGGCTCGATCCAGTGCAGACTGCGTAGCCGCAAAGTCCACTCCGCGCTCGAAACGGTAAGAGGAGTCGGAACTGAAACCGAGACGGCGCGACTTGCCGACGATCACACCAGGCGCAAAGAACGCGCTTTCCAGGAAGATATCGGTGGTCGCTTCGTCCACTGCACTGTCTGCGCCGCCCATGATGCCTGCCAGGGCAACCGGGCCTTTGTCATCCGCGATCACCAGCATGTCGTCCTGCAGGTTGACCGCCTGCTCGTTCAGAAGATTCAGGCTTTCGCCTGAGCGTGCAAAACGCACCTCGATGTCGCCCTCCAGTTTGTTCAGGTCAAAAGCGTGCAGTGGCTGCCCAAGTTCCAGCAGCACATAATTGGTCACATCCACCAGCGCGCTGATGCTGCGCAAGCCGCAACGCTCCAAGCGCTGCACCATCCATGCGGGAGTCGCCGCCTTGGCGTTAACACCGGCGATCACTCGCCCCGTGTAACGCGGGCAGGCCGCGGGAGCGGAAACCTTGATCTTGCGGGTCTGATCGTCCGCCTGTTTGAAGCTCACAGCCGGAATTGCCTGCAGCGGAGCGCCGGTCAATGCCGCCACCTCGCGCGCGATGCCATACAGCGACAGACAATCGCTGCGGTTCGGAGTGAGCTTGAGCGTGATCAGGTGATCGTCCAGATCGAGATGTTCGCGGATATTCTGGCCGACCATGGCGTCGGCAGCCAATACCATCAGTCCCGCGCTATCTTCCGCCAGACCCAGTTCCTTTTCCGAGCACATCATGCCGAAGGACGCGATGCCGCGAACCTTTGCCTGCTTGATCTCGATGCCCGGCAGCCTGGCACCAACCAGCGCACAAGGCGCTTTCATGCCGACGGCTACATTCCCGGCGCCGCACACGATGTTCAGCGGCTCAGCCTGCCCGACGTCTACCGTCAGCACGTTCAGGCGATCGGCGTCGGGATGCTTGCCTTTGGTCAGCACCTGCCCCACGACGACTTTTTCAAAGGCGGGTGCAACGGAGGTCATCTCCTCCACTTCCAGCCCGGCCATGGTCAGCAGATGCGACAACTCCGCGCTGGACAGCGGAGGGTTTACGAAGGTACGCAACCAGGATTCAGAGAATTGCATATCAGTTAAATTGTTTCAGGAATTGCAGGTCATTCTCGAAGAACAGCCTGAGGTCGTTCACACCATAGCGCAGCATGGCCAGACGCTCCACGCCCATGCCGAAGGCGAAGCCGGTGTATCTTTCGCTGTCGATGCCGACATGCTTGAGTACATTGGGATGCACCATGCCGCAGCCGCCGATCTCCAGCCAGCCGCCCTTCCAGCTCATGTCCATCTCGGCCGAGGGTTCTGTAAACGGAAAGAATGAGGGACGGAAGCGCACTTGCATATCTTCGGTCTCAAAGTAGTTCTGCAGGAAATCGGCGATCACGCCTTTCAAGTCGGCAAAACTCACGCGCTCGCCTATCCACAGCCCTTCCACCTGATGGAACATCGGCGAATGGGTGGCATCCGAATCCACGCGGTACACGCGTCCCGGCGCGATGATGCGGATGTCCGGCATAGTCTCCAGATGTTTGTACCTTTCCATGTGCGCCTGCATGTAGCGGATCTGGATCGGCGAGGTGTGCGTGCGCAGCACATGCTGTTCGTCGATGTAGAACGTATCATGCATGGCGCGCGCCGGGTGATCGGCGGGAATATTCAGTGCGGTGAAATTGTAAAAATCGTTTTCGATCTCAGGACCTTCGGCAACGGCGTAACCGATGGAATGAAACAATGCTTCGATGCGTTCCAGCGTGCGCGTGACCGGATGCAATCCGCCCACGCCCGTACCACGCCCTGGCAGTGTCACATCCAGCGACTCTGCAGCGAGCTTGGCGTTCAAGGCGCGGTTCTGGATGGCTTCGCGCTGCGCCTGGAGCGCCGCTTCAATCTGTTGCTTGACCTGGTTGATGCGCGCGCCGGCTGCCGGGCGTTCCTCGGCAGAAAGTTTGCCCAAGCCCTTTAACAGGCCGGTCAGACTGCCTTCCTTGCCGAGATAACGCGCCTTGGCGTTTTCCAGCTCGACCGCGTCTTCTATCGCCGCGAAGCGCTGCAGTGCATCATCGAGAATTTTTTGTAGTTCTTGCATGTTCGATCTTGAAACAAAAAAGGAGGCATGACGCCTCCTTTTTTATATTGCGCAGAATTTACGCGCCGAGGCTGGCTTTGGCTTGTGCGACGATCTGCGAGAACGCAGCCTTGTCGAACACGGCCAGATCGGCCAGCACCTTGCGATCGATATCGATCGCCGCCTTTTTCAGGCCGTTCATGAACACGCTATACGCCATGCCCTGCTCACGTGCAGCCGCGTTGATACGCGCGATCCACAAAGTGCGGAACTGGCGTTTGCGTTGACGACGGTCGCGGTAAGCATATTGACCAGCCTTCATCACCGCTTCCTTGGCGATGCGATAGACACTGTTGCGGCGACCGCGGTAACCCTTGGCCTGGTTCAGAACCTTCTTATGGCGCGCACGCGCCGTTACACCACGTTTGACTCTTGGCATGTTTACTCCTTACGCGTAGGGCAACATGGCGCGAACGGACGCCGTGTTGGTTTCGTGGACACCTGTCGACCCGCGCAGTTGACGCTTGTTCTTGGTGGTTTTCTTGGTGAGGATGTGGCGCTTGAACGCTTGGCCGCGCTTGATGCTGCCACCGGCGCGGACGACAAAGCGTTTCTTCGCCCCGCTCTTGGTTTTCATCTTTGGCATAACGACTCCATATTATTTGATGACGCCGGGAGGTTCCTGACAGGAACGCTTGAAAACCCGGAACCACTTGTCTGGGACTCTTTGCACTACCACCACAACGGCAAGTCCCTTGCTCCGTTGCGGTACAAAATCATTTCTTCCTTGGACCGATCACCATCACCATCTGGCGGCCTTCCATCTTCGGGAACTGCTCCACCATTCCATGTTCTTCCAGATCGCCCTTTATGCGCTCGATCAGCTTCATGCCGATCTCCTGGTGCGCCATCTCGCGCCCCCGGAAACGCAAGGTGATCTTGGTTTTATCACCGTCAGCCAGGAATTTGATCAGATTGCGCAACTTGATGTTGTAATCGCCTTCATCCGTACCCGGGCGAAACTTGATCTCTTTGATCTGAACCTGTTTCTGCTTCAGCTTGGCTTCGTGCTGCTTTTTGGCTTCCGCATATTTGAATTTGCCGATATCCATGATCCGGCAAACTGGCGGTTCGGCCAACGGCGCGATCTCCACCAGATCCAATTCTGCTTCGTCAGCCATGCGCAATGCTTCCGCAATTGCCACGACACCAACCTGCTCTCCTTCCGCGCCGATGAGCCGCACTTGTGGTGCTGTTATCTGCTCATTGATACGCTGCGACTTATCCTGTGCTATTGCAAATTCTCCAATAAAAAATTAAACCGCACTATCCGCGTGCAGCTCGGCTTGCAAGCGCTGTAACAGCGCCTCCACCGACATCTGCCCAAGGTCTTCACCTGTTCGGGATCGCACGGCAACGAGACCTGCAGCCACTTCCTTGTCGCCGATGATCAGCTGGTAAGGAAGCTTCTGCAAGCTATGTTCGCGTATTTTATAGGTAATCTTCTCATTGCGCAAATCTGATTGCACGCGCAAACCGGACGCACGCAATGTTTCGGCCATTTTCCCGGCATACTCCTCCTGCGCCTGCGAGATGTTCATCACCACCATCTGCACCGGAGCCAGCCACAACGGCAACGCTCCGGCATGGTTCTCGACCAGAATTCCGATGAAACGCTCCAGCGAACCCAGGATCGCGCGGTGCAGCATCACCGGCACTTTGCGACTATTGTCTTCGTCCACGAATTCGGCGCCCAAACGGCCCGGCATGGAAAAGTCCACCTGGATCGTGCCGCATTGCCAGGAACGGCCGATGGCGTCCTTGATGTGGAATTCGATCTTGGGACCGTAGAACGCGCCCTCACCCGGCAATTCCACCCATTCCATGCCCGAAGCGCGCAATGCCGCACGCAAGGCCTCTTCGGACTTGTCCCAAATCTCGTCGGAACCGACCCGGCTGTCCGGACGCAGTGCCAGTTTGACTACCACGTCATTGAAACCAAAATCCTTGTAGACCTTCAACACCAGCGCGTTGAATGCCGTCACTTCCGCTTCGATCTGCGCTTCGGTGCAGAAGATATGGCCATCGTCCTGCACAAAACCGCGCACCCGCATCAGTCCATGCAAGCCGCCGGACGGCTCGTTGCGGTGACAGGAGCCGAACTCGCCGTAACGCAGCGGCAGTTCGCGATAGGAACGCAGGTCGGCGTTGAATACCTGCACGTGCCCCGGGCAATTCATCGGCTTGATCGCGTAGTCGTGCTTTTCCGACTCGGTGGTGAACATGTTGGCCTTGTAGTGTTCCCAGTGGCCGGATTTTTCCCACAGCACGCGGTCGATGATCTGCGGGCAGCGTATCTCCTGGTAGCCGTTGTCGCGATACACGGCGCGCATGTACTGCTCGATTACCTGCCACATCGCCCAACCTTTGGGATGCCAGAACACCATGCCCGGTGCTTCGTCCTGCATGTGGAACAGGTCCAGCAGCTTGCCAAGCTTGCGGTGGTCGCGCTTCTCCGCTTCTTCCAGCCGGACCAGATAGGCATCGAGATCCTCCTTCTTCGCCCAAGCCGTACCATAGATGCGTTGCAGCATCTCGTTCTTCGAGTCGCCGCGCCAGTAGGCACCCGCGACTTTCATCAACTTGAAGGCCTTCAGTTTCCCGGTTGAAGGTACATGCGGGCCACGGCACAGGTCGGTGAATTCGCCCTCGCTATACAGCGACACGTCCTGGTCGGCGGGGATGGACTCGATGATCTCGGCCTTGTATTTCTCGCCGATGGATTTGAAATAAGCCACGGCTTCGTCGCGAGGCAACACCTTGCGTGTCACCGGCAGGTCTTTCTTGGCCAATTCCGCCATGCGTTTCTCGATGGCCGTCAGGTCTTCCGGTGTAAACGGGCGCGAATAGGAGAAGTCGTAGTAGAAACCGTTCTCGATCACCGGGCCGATGGTCACCTGCGCTTCGGGAAACAGTTCCTTTACGGCATAGGCCAGCAAATGCGCAGTGGAATGGCGGATCATATCGACCCCGTCAGCATCCTTGTCGGTAATGATCGCCAGTTTGACATCGGCGGAGATCAGGTGCGAGGTGTCCACCAGCACTCCATCTACCTTGCCCGCCAGCGCCGCGCGCGCCAGACCGGCGCCTATGCTCTGCGCGACCTCGGCCACGGTCACTGGGTTGGGATAACTGCGTTGCGAACCATCCGGTAATGTAATGACAGGCATTATATTCACTCTGCTAAAAACAAATGCGGCGACCGCCGCACTATCGAATTCCAACTTGGCAAATTCCACTCCGGCGCATCCTGCGCCAGAAGGCGCGCAGTATAGCGCAACTCACTCCAACATGCCGAGGTAGGCTATCAGGGCATCCAGCGTGAACACGAACAGCAGGCTTTGCAGCACGGCCTTGATGGCAACCTTGGG
>JAJXTT010000096.1 GCA_021783525.1 Pseudomonadota bacterium | reverse complement strand
GCGGCGTGGTGTATTACCTGAAGAACAAGAGCGGCAAACCGTTGAGCGAGGCGGAGCAGAAGGCCGTGCTGCCGCTGCTGCACGACCGCATGACCGAATCCGTCATCGCCGACGCGACCGGCATCGAAGACCGCATTTTCAAGCACGGCACGCCGCAGCCGCTCACCAGCGTGGACATCCTGCGCGCCGGCCGTGCCGCGCTCGAAGCCGCCAACCGCGAGCTGGGGCTGGCGCTTTCCGCAGACGAGATCGACTACCTGGTGGAGAACTTCGGCAAGCTCGGGCGCAATCCCACCGACGTCGAGCTGATGATGTTCGCGCAGGCCAACTCCGAGCACTGCCGCCACAAGATCTTCAACGCCGACTGGATCATCGACGACGAGCAGCAGGGCATCTCGCTGTTCGGCATGATCCGCAACACGCACAAGCTGCATCCGGAAGGCACCGTGGTGGCCTATTCCGACAACTCCTCCGTTATCGAGGGCGCCGAGATCGAGCGTTTCTACCCGCGCCGGGACGGCAGCTACGCCTACAGCCGCGAGCTCACCCACACCCTGATGAAAGTGGAGACGCACAACCACCCGACCGCCATCGCGCCGTTCGCGGGTGCTGCCACCGGTTCCGGCGGCGAGATCCGCGACGAAGGCGCCACCGGCACCGGTTCCAAGCCCAAGGCCGGCCTGACCGGGTTCTCGGTGTCCAACCTCAATATCCCCGGTTTCGAGCAGCCATGGGAAATTTACGAGAAGGGGGAAGAGAGAAGGGGGAAGGGTAAAACCGGCACTCCGTTTTTGAATTTACCCTTGAGCGACGAAGGAGCGATCCCTTCCCCCTTAAACCCTTCTCATACCTACGGCAAACCGTCCCGTATCGCTTCAGCCCTCCAAATCATGATCGACGGTCCGCTCGGCGGCGCCGCCTTCAACAACGAATTCGGCCGCCCCAACCTGGCCGGCTACTTCCGCACCTTTGAAGAGCAGGTGAACGGCGAAGTGCGCGGCTACCACAAGCCCATCATGCTCGCGGGCGGCGTCGGCAACATCAAGGCCGAGCACACCCACAAGCACGAATTGCCGAATGGCGCGGTGCTGATCCAGCTTGGCGGCCCCGGCATGCTGATCGGCCTGGGCGGTGGCGCGGCATCCAGCATGGATACCGGCGCCAATGCCGAGAACCTCGATTTCGATTCAGTGCAGCGCGGCAACCCGGAGATGCAGCGCCGTGCGCAGGAAGTCATCGACCGCTGCTGGCAGATGGGCGACGACAACCCCATCCTCTCCATCCATGACGTCGGTGCGGGCGGCATTTCCAACGCGCTGCCGGAATTGGTGCATGGTGGAGGCAAAGGCGCGAAGCTGGAGCTGCGCTCGGTGCCCTCTGAGGAGCGCGGCATGTCGCCGATGCAGATCTGGAGCAACGAGGCGCAGGAGCGCTACGTGCTGGCCATCCCGGTGGAGCGCGTCCTGGAATTCCAGGCATTGTGCGAACGCGAGCGGTGTCCCTTCGCGGTGCTGGGCACGGCCATCCGCGAAGACCAGCTCGTGGTGCATGACGAAGAATTCGGCAACAATGCGGTGGATATGCCGCTCTCCGTGTTGCTCGGCAAGCCGCCGAAGATGACGCGCAAGGTACAGCGCGAACAGGTGAAGCTGCCGAAATTCGATACCGGCAACATCGTGCTGAAAGACGCCATCGAGCGGGTGTTGCGCCTGCCCAGCGTGGCTGACAAGACGTTTCTCATCAGTATCGGCGACCGCACCGTGGGCGGCATGACCGCGCGTGACCAGATGGTCGGCCCGTGGCAAGTGCCGGTGGCGGATGTCGCCGTCACACTGATGGGGTACAACACCTATCTGGCCGAAGCCTTCGCGCTCGGCGAACGCACCCCCATCGCCGTAATCGACGCCCCGGCTTCGGGTCGCATGGCCATCGGTGAGGCGATCACCAATATCGCCGCCGCACAGATCGACAAGATCGGCGACATCAAACTCTCGGCGAACTGGATGGCAGCCGCCGGACATCACGGCGAAGACGCCGCCCTGTTCGATACCGTCAAAGCCGTGGGCATGGAGCTCTGCCCGCACCTGGGTATCAGCATCCCGGTGGGCAAAGACTCCATGTCGATGAAGACCACCTGGAAAGAGGGAGAGCAGAGCAAGGCCGTCACTGCACCGCTGTCGCTCATCGTCACCGCCTTCGCGCCCTGCAGCGATGCGCGCAAGACGCTCACGCCGCAACTGGTGGCCGACACCGATACCGTCGTGCTGCTGTTCGACCTGGGCGGCGGCAAGAACCGCCTCGGCGGTTCGGCGCTGGCGCAGGTGTACAAGCAAGTCGGCGATGTGGCGCCGGACGTGGATAGCGCCAAAAAGCTCAAGGCTTTTTTCAACCTCATCCAGCGCTTCAACCGCGAAGGCAGGCTGCTGGCCTACCATGACCGTTCCGATGGCGGGATGCTGGCAGCCTTGTGCGAGATGAGCTTCGCCTCGCACATCGGCCTGGACATCCGCCTCGACGAATGCAAGGGCGACGACCTCGGCATCCTGTTCAACGAAGAACTCGGCGCACTGGTGCAGGTGCGCCGCGCCGACCTGGCCGACATCTTCGTGCAGTGCGACGACGCAGGCCTTTCCAGCGTGCACGAAGTGGCGCGCCTCAACACCGGCGGCACGATCAACATCACGCGCGGCAAGACGCGGTTGTACAGCGAGAACGCGATCACGCTGCGCCGCATCTGGTCCGAAACAACGTACCAGATGCAGAAACTGCGCGACAACCCGGCCTGCGCGCAACAGGAATACGACCGCGCGCTGGACGCGAAAGACCCGGGCCTGCATGTGAAGCTGACCTACGATCCGAATGAGAACCCCTGTACCGTTCGCGGTGAGCCTGATGGAACTACTAGCCATCCGACCAGGCTATCAGAAGACACCAGCCAAGTCGTTGGTTATGTCGAACCGCCAGCCTCTACCGCCCATCCTTCGACAAGCTCAGGACGAACGGCAGCGGCGGTGCTTACTTCCCGCCCCAGGATGGCCATCCTGCGCGAGCAAGGCGTCAACGGCCACGTCGAGATGGCGGCCGCGTTCGATCGCGCCGGCTTCGCCGCCGTGGACGTGCACATGAGCGACATCATCAGCGGCCGCGTGAAGCTGGCCGACTTCAAGGGCGTGGTGGCCTGCGGCGGATTCTCCTACGGCGACGTGCTGGGCGCGGGCGAGGGCTGGGCGAAATCCATCCTGTTCAATCCCAGGGCGCGCGACGAGTTCGAAGGATTCTTCAACAGGAACGATACGTTTGCGTTGGGTGTGTGCAACGGCTGCCAGATGATGAGCAACCTGCACGAGATCATTCCCGGCGCCGAGGACTGGGCGCACTTCGCGCGCAACCAGTCCGAGCAGTTCGAGGCGCGCTTCGTGATGGTGGAAGTGCAGCAGACGCCGTCCATCCTGTTCGAGGGCATGGCCGGCAGCCGCATGCCCATCGTCGTGGCGCACGGCGAAGGCTATGCCGACTTCGGCAACACCAAACGCCTGCATGCTGCGCAACCGCTGGTCACGCTGCGCTATGTCGACCACTACGGCAAGGCGACGACGACCTATCCGCTCAACCCCAACGGCTCGCCGCAGGGCATCACCGGACTCACCACGCCGGACGGACGCTTCAGCATCATGATGCCGCACCCCGAGCGCGTGTTCCGTGCCGTGCAGAACTCCTGGTATCCGAAGGAGTGGCAGTTGCGACACGTTACTGACGAAGTCGGCCGTTTGCGGGAGCAACTGCCAAGCGGCTCCTCCCGCACCGAAGGGCTTCGCCCCACCGCGTCGGAGCCGCAAGAGAACGGCGCATGGCTGCGCATGTTCCAGAATGCGAGGAAGTGGGTCGCGCAGAGTTGACATACCCATATTGGGTAGTAAGATGCCCGCTATGGGCATGAAAGCCAAAACCTCCGCTGTGGTTCGGCACGTCAGTTTATCCGCTGCGCTGTTCTCCACTACGCAGCAGCGCGTGCTGGGATTATTGTTCGGGCAGCCGGAGCGCAGTTTTTTTGCCACCGAACTGATAGGGTTGTCCGGCGGGGGTTCCGGTGCGGTGCAGCGTGAGTTGAAGCGCCTGGACGAAAGCGGCCTGGTGACAGTCAGGCGCGTGGGAAACCAGAAGCACTACCAGGCGAACCCGCAATCGCCGATCTTTGCCGAACTGTGCGGCATCGTGCACAAGACACTGGGACTGGCCGAGCCGCTGCCTGCCCACATCCCCCCCACCGAAAAGGCCCGGCACGAGAACAGCGCATGGCTGCGCATGTTCCGGAATGCAAAGAAACTGGTGGGGTGAACGTTTCCCGAACCCGAATCATGCAGAGGGCTGCATGATCTCGACGAGCGCGGTGCGCAGGACTTCCGCCTTCACCGGTTTGTAAAGCAGGGTCAAGTTGGCCTGCTGGGCCGCCACATAGGTTTCCCTGGTCGTGTCGCCGGTGATCAGGAGAGCGGGCAGGTTGGCGCTATAGCGTTGCCGCAATGCGGCAATCGCATCGATGCCGTTGCTCGAATCGCTCAAGCCAAAATCCGAAATGATCGCCGTCACGGGCTCAGGGTCATGCTCCAGCATGCCCATGATCGCATCTGTTGAATTGGCGGCGATGACATCGCAGCCCCAGCTTTGCAGGATGCTCTGCATGCCGATGCGGATGTCTTCTTCATTCTCTATGATGGCGATGCGCTGGCCGCGAGTATTGAGTTCGGCCTGGGCGCTTTCGGTCCTGAACGGCAGTGTGCCTTCATTCATGAAATCCTGTGCCATCGGAACGGTGACCGCAAAACAGGAACCGCTGCCGGGCCGGGATCGCAAGCTGATTCCATGCCCGAGCAGTTGTACGGTGCGTTTGACGATCGCCAGCCCCAGTCCCAGTCCCTTTTGCCGGTCGCGTTCCTTGTTTCCTATCTGGTAGAACTCCCTGAAGATGGCCTCGTGCTGATCGGCTGGGATGCCGATACCGGTATCGTGCACTTCAATCGACAGGATGTCGCGCTTGTGCCGGCATCCCACCACGATTCGTCCGGAATCGGTATAGCGCAGTGCATTCGAAATCAGGTTGCGCAGGATCTGTCCCAGCAACACGGGATCGCTGTCGATCAGCGCCGAACTGAATACGAAGGACAATTGAATGCCCTTGTTCTGTGCGACCGGCAGGAACTCGTTCTCCAGTTCCCTGAACAGAAGCTGCACGGCAAAAGAACAGCAATTCGGTTTGACGATGCTGGCATCCAGCTTCGAGATATCCAGCAAGGTCATCAGCAGTCCGCTCAGGGAATTTGCCGCCTGGTGCGCCCGCAGCACCATGCTCTGGCTCTGGCTGGACAATTGCCTGTCCGCGCCCAGCAAGTCGAGGAACAGTACCAGTGCGGACAGGGGCTGGCGCAGGTCATGGCTGGCGGAGGCCAGGAAGCGCGTTTTGTCCCTGCTGGCTTGCTCCACCAGGTCGCGCTGCTGCGTCAACTCCTTGACCAGTGCCTCATTCTGCAGGCGCAGTTCCACCGCATGGGCAAAGATATGGTTTCTCTTGAAGCTCAGCCACAGGGTCATCGGGAGAAAGATCAGCAGCAGCACGAAAAGGATCGTGTGCAGCCGGTCTCCCACCGTCGCCAGCCAGATGATCTGCGGAACAAGCGTGGCAACCGTAAACATGCGCGACGGCCAGACGTAGGAGAATCCTTCGGAGACCGACGATGCCGAAGAAACCGCGCTGACCGCCACAATGAGCAACTGATATTCGGGAGACAAGGAGGGCAACATCAACGTGAAGCCTATCCCCCAGCCCAGTCCTGCCAGGGCTGAATACAAGGTCTGAAGTCTTCCCCATTGACCGGCGCTCCTGAGTTCGGGTGCGCGGTGATAGCGGCGGATGTAGTAGCTGCGCATGATGGTCGCCAGATAGACCATCGCCAGCGGTGGCGCATACTTCCAGGGAGACACGAATTGGTAGACCGCGATCACGACGAGTGAGAAAACCACTGCACCGGCCAGATTCTGGATATCGGATTCAGCGTAAAAGGCCATGACCTGCTCGGCCCTGATCGCGTCGATTTTTGACTCCTGCAGAATATGTTCACTCATGAAGTCTGTGCCCCGCCAGGGTATGGATCGTTTTCGAACAACTTCTGCCCGCAGTCCCCTGATATTGGGGGCGGGGATGCAGGACGTCAACCAGATGCGGCAGGGAACGTCCGTTCAATCCAGCGGAGCACAGGTCGAGCGGGCAGATGATCGGGCGATTCTCCGCGCGCCCGATCATCTTGAAGAACCCTGTCGGCGGCCTATCTGATCCACACTGTCTTCGCGTTCACGAATTCATGGATTCCCAGTCTGGACAGCTCGCGCCCGTAGCCCGAAGACTTTATGCCGCCGAACGGCAAACGCGGATCGGACTTCACCATGCCGTTGATGAAGCTGCATCCGGCCTGGATGTGCGTCGCCAGTTGCTCCGCGCGCGCAACGTCCCTGCTCCAGATCGATGAGCCAAGTCCGAATCTGGTCTCGTTTGCGATACGCAGCGCATCCTCCTCGCTCGCGGCGCGGATCACAATGGCGACCGGGCCGAACAGTTCTTCGTGGTAAGCGCATGCCGTGGAGGTGACTCGATCCAGAATGGACGGCTGGTAGAAGAATCCCTCGCGCACTACCGGCTTGCACCCGGTCACTGCGATGGCGCCCTGGGCAATCGATTCGGTGATCTGCCGGTGCAGGTTGTCGCGCAGGTCGGCGCGGGCCATGGGGCCGATCTGCGTGTTCTCGTCCATCGGGTCGCCGAGCTTGAGCGCCTCCACTTTCGTCTTGAGGCGGAGCAAAAATTCCTCCGCGATCTGCGGCACGAGGATGAACCGCTTTG
>JAJXTT010000095.1 GCA_021783525.1 Pseudomonadota bacterium | reverse complement strand
CGCAGGCGACAACCTCGCCGCGAACCTGGGCATCTTGCAGTACCTGCGCCAGTTCGTCGACGGTCGCACCGCGTGGCGCATCGATCCCGGCGACCAGCCAGACATCGACCTGACCATCCAGTGCCCGCACCACCCCGTCCATATCCTTGTCCTTGAGCATGGCGAATACCGCGAAGGTCTTTGCGGGCGGAAGATTGGCGAGATTCTGCGCCAGTGAACGCGCCGCATGCGGGTTATGCGCTACATCCAGGATCAGTTGCGGCCTGCCCGGCACGAACTGGAAGCGTCCGGCAAGCTCGACCTCGACCAGCCCTCGCCGCACTGCTTCCATGCTCACGGGCAACTCGTCCCTCAGCGCATCCAGCGCGGCGAGTGCGGCACTGGCGTTATTCAGTTGAAAGGCACCGCGCAGCGCAGGATACGGCAATGCGCTGCGCGAACCCGTCTTGCTGCGGTAATCCCATTGCCCTTCATGCCCGGCGAACCCGAATTCGCTGCCGATACACCACAATTCCGCGCCGACCTGCTGCGCCTGCGCGCGTATCGCCTGCGGCACATCGCTGTCTGCGCAGATCGCCACGCGGCCACGGCGAAAGATACCCGCCTTCTCGAACGCGATCTGCTCGCGCGTATCGCCCAGATAATCGGTGTGGTCGATGTCCACACTGGCCACCACCGCACAATCCGCATCGAAAACATTCACCGCATCCAGCCGGCCTCCCAGCCCGACCTCCAGGATGGCGACATCGACCTTGTGCCCGATGAAGCACTGCATGGCAGCCAGCGTACCGAACTCGAAGTAGGTCAAGGAAACTTCATTTGATTCTGACGATTGCACCCTCTCCCCCCGGGGGAGGGTTGGGGTGGGGGAGAGACCGCCGGAATCCGGAGGCAGTGGCTTGCGTGCCTGTTCAATTTTCGCAAACGAAGCGCACAACTCGGCATCGCTCGCCGGCTGTTTGGCAATGCGAACCCGCTCGTTGTAGACCAGCAAATGCGGCGACGTATAGCATCCGACACGGTATCCGGCGGCGTGCAGGATCGCCTCCAGCATCGCACATACCGAGCCTTTGCCGTTGGTGCCGCCGACAATGACGACGGGAAAATCGGGTTGCAGATTCAGCCTCCGTTTGACCTGCTCCACGCGCTCAAGGCCTAGAGCGATGGTTTTTGGGTGCAGTTTTTCGAGGTGGGTCAGCCAGTCGGCGAGAGTATTGGGCATTTCAGTGTCCCATCTGTTACAGCTGCACCCCGAACCTGCGCAACACCGGCAACATTGCCAGGTAACAGACTGCAGTCGCCGCAACGGAAATCGACAGGCTTAACCAGAAGCTCAGCCCTTGCCTGATCAGCAAGGGCAGAAGCAGGAATAGAACCAGAGACGGCAACACCAGCCAGAATATCTGGCCGGACAGCTCGGCGATGCGTGCAGGCTCGGCACCTTCAAAATACATCCACATGAAGGCCAGCAACGAAGTGAGCGGGAGTGCGGCCAGCAAGGCAGCGAAGCCGGTGCTCCGTTTGGCGATTTCAGTTATCGCCACGATGACAACCGCGGAAACCCCGACCTTGAGCACGTAGTAGAGCATTGGCGTTAAGCCGCCTCCAGCTTCGCCACCGCATCCTGTCTGGTCAACAGCGTGATCAGCGTAGCCAGTTGGTCGCGCATCTGGCGCCGGTCCACGATCATGTCGATTGCGCCGTGCTCAAGCAGGAACTCGGCACGCTGAAAACCCTCTGGCAGGGTCTCGCGCACCGTCTGCTGGATCACGCGCGCACCGGCAAAGCCGATCAATGCACCGGGTTCGGCGATGACCACGTCGCCCAGGAATGCAAAACTGGCCGAGACACCGCCCATGGTCGGATCGGTCAGCACGGACAAGAACGGCAACCTGGCTTCGCTCAATTGCGTGAGCGCGGCGCTGGTCTTGGCCATCTGCATCAGCGACAGCAGTCCTTCCTGCATGCGCGCACCGCCGCTGGCGGAGAAGCAGATGAAGGGGCATTGCTGTTCCAGCGCGACTTGTACGCCACGCACGAAACGTTCGCCAATGACCGAGCCCATGGAGCCGCCCATGAATTCGAACTCGAACGAGGCGGCCACGACCGGTAATGCATGGATACTGCCTTGCAAGACGATCAGGGCGTCGTCCTCGCCGGTCTTCTTCTTCGCTTCGACCAGCCGGTCGCTGTATTTTTTCTGGTCCTTGAATTTCAGGGTGTCGACCGACAGGACTTCCGAGCCGATCTCGAAGCGGCCCTCGTTGTCCAGCAGCCAGTCGAGACGGGTACGCGCGCTGATGCGGTGATGGTGGCTGCACTTCGGGCAGACGCTGAGGTTCTTTTCCAGGTCGGCGTGATACAGCACGGCCTGGCAGGATGGGCATTTGTGCCACAAGCCATCCGGCACGCTCTTTTTGACATCGGCGTGTTCGCGGCGCTTGATCTTGGGGGGTAACAGTTTCTGGAACCAGCTCATGATGCTCTCCTCTTTATTGATCTATCGCCAGTCGCAATTCTTTCACCAGTTTGCCCACATTGGCGACGACATTCTGTTCGGTCGAATCCTCGACCTCCTGCACGATGCGGCTACCCACCACCACGCCGTCGCACAATCTGGATACTGCCTTGGCGGTCGCTGCGTCGCGGATGCCAAAGCCGACGCCGATGGGCAGTTTGATGTGCTTGCGCAACTGCGGCAGCTTCTGCTCGATGGCCGACAGGTCAAGGTTGCCCGCGCCGGTCACGCCCTTGAGGGAGACATAATACACATAGCCGCGCGCCAGCTTGGCGACCTGGGCGATGCGCGCCTCGTTGGTGGTCGGCGCCAACAGGAAGATGGGCGCGATGTTGTGGCGTTGCAGGTGCTCGAACGCCTCGTGACTTTCTTCCGGCGGAAAATCCACGGTCAGCACGCCATCCACACCGACTTCTTCGCAACGTTTTGCGAACACTTCCCAGCCCATCGCCTCGATGGGGTTGCCGTAGCCCATCAGCACCACGGGTGTGGTCGCATCCTGTTTGCGGAATTCTGCCACCATCGACAGTACGCCGCGCAGCGTCATGCCGTGTTTGAGGGCACGCTCGGAAGCACGCTGGATCACCGGGCCGTCCGCCATCGGGTCGGAGAATGGAACACCCAGTTCAAGCACGTCCGCACCCGCCGCCACCAGCCCATGCATCAACGGTACGGTGAGCTGCTGCGACGGGTCGCCGGCCGTGATGAACGGAATCAGCGCTTTGCGCTGCTGCCGCTTGAGATTGCCGAAGGTCGTATCGATACGGCTCATAGCGTGATGCCCTTCAATTTTGCCACCGTGTTCATGTCCTTGTCGCCACGACCGGACAGGTTCACCAGCAGCACTTTGTCTTTGCTCATGGCCGGCGCGATCTTCATCGCGTGCGCCAATGCATGGCTGGATTCCAGCGCGGGGATGATGCCCTCGAAACGGCACAGCGCATCGAAAGCATTCAGCGCCTCGTCATCGTCGATGGCGACGTATTGCGCACGGCCGATATCCTTCAACAGACAATGTTCGGGGCCGACGCCCGGATAATCGAGGCCGGCGGAGATGGAATGCGTCTCGATGATCTGACCGTTCTCGTCCTGCATCAGGTACACCTTGTTGCCGTGGAGCACGCCGACCTTGGCGTTTGCGGTGAGCGGCGCGGCATGCTGGCCGCTGGCGATGCCGTGACCACCCGCTTCCACGCCGATGAGCTGCACACCCGGCACTTCGACATAGGGATAGAACATGCCGATGGCATTGGAGCCGCCGCCGACGCAGGCGATCACCGCGTCCGGCTGGCGGCCGATCATTTCCGGCATCTGCACCTTGGCCTCGTTGCCGATCACGCACTGGAAGTCGCGCACCATCATCGGGTACGGGTGCGGCCCAGCCGCCGTGCCGAAGATGTAAAACGTGCTCTCGACGTTGGTGACCCAGTCGCGGATGGCTTCGTTGCAGGCGTCTTTCAACGTCTTGGAACCGCTTTCCACCGGCACCACCTTCGCGCCCAGCAGCTTCATGCGGAACACGTTCGGCGCCTGGCGCTGGATGTCTTCCGCGCCCATGTAGACGATGCATTCCATGCCGAAGCGCGCTGCCACGGTGGCGGTCGCCACGCCGTGCATGCCGGCGCCGGTCTCGGCGATCACGCGTTTCTTGCCCATGCGCCTGGCGAGCAAAGCCTGGCCGATGGCATTGTTGATCTTGTGCGCGCCGGTATGGTTGAGGTCCTCGCGCTTCAGGTAGATCTGCGCGCCGCCCAGGCTCTCAGACAGTCGTTTCGCGTGATAGATCGGGCTGGGTCGCCCCACATAGTGTTTGAGTTCGTAGGCGAATTCGGCCTGGAACTCGGGATCGTCGCGAAAGCGCAGGTACTGCTGGCGCAGTTCCTCCACGGCCGGGATCAGCGTCTCGGCCATGTAGATGCCGCCGAACTGGCCGAAGTGGCCGCTGTTATCTGGATAGTTGTAAGTCAACGTCTTTAACCTCTTTGATGAATGCAGCGACCTTCGCCGCATCCTTGATTCCTTTTGCCGCCTCCACGCCGCTGGAGACGTCCACCGCGTAAGGCCGCGCCTGCGTGATCGCCGCCGCCACATTGCCCGCATGCAGACCGCCGGACAGGATCACCGGCAACGGCAGATTGTGCGGGATCAGCGCCCAGTCGAACGATTCGCCCGTGCCACCCTGCGTGCCCTCGACATAGGCATCCAGCAACAAGCCCTGCGCACCGGCATAGCGAGCCGCGCATTCTACCAAATCCACCCCCGCCTTGACCCGTATCGCCTTAAGGTACGGCTTGCCGAACTGGGCACAGAATTCCGGCGGCTCTTCGCCGTGGAATTGCAGTACATCCAGCGACACTTTTGCAAGCACTTCGCGCAGGTAATCGACAGATGGATTCACGAACAGGCCAACCACCGTCAGGAACGGGGGGACGGCACGCGCCAGCGTTGCTGCCTGAGAGACCCCAACATTGCGCGGGCTTTTTTCGTAGAACACGAAGCCGAGCGCATCCGCACCGTAGCCGGCGACTGCCGACACGTCCTGTTCGCGCGTGATGCCGCAGATTTTTATCCGCGTTCTGGTGTTCCGGGTCATTTGAATGCTTCAGTTCAAAAACAGGACGACATTGTACCTTGAGGCAGACCCCACTTCGCATCGTAGGTGATATGGCGCAAATAAAGCCCATCCGGGGCAAAGGTCGGCGCCGCAAACTTGCGGTCGCGCCCTTCCAGCACCTCGCAAATCCAGTGCGGAGGGTACTTGCCCTTTCCAATATAGAGCAGGCATCCCAGGATGTTGCGCACCATGTGGTGCAGGAAGGCATTGGCCGTCAGGTCGAAGATGATCGTGTCACCCTGTCGCCGGATATCGAGAGACGCCAGATTCTTCACAGGCGTCCTGGCCTGGCATTGCGAAGAACGGAAGGCGCTGAAGTCGTGTTCGCCCAACAGGAGTCGGGCGGCAGACTCCATGGCGTCGACATCGAGCGGCAAGTGGAACCAGCCGACCTTGCCGTGATGCACGGCACTGCGCGCAGGGCGATTGACGAGCACATACTGGTAGCTGCGAGCCTGCGCCGAAAATCTTGCGTGAAACTCTTCCGGAACCGGGTGCGCCCACAGCACGGAGATATCCTCCGGCAACACCGCATTCGTGCCGCGCATCCAGGCTGTGAGCGGTCTGTCGGCGTCCGTATCGAAGTGCACGACCTGCTCCAGTGCATGCACGCCGGTATCGGTGCGTCCTGCCGCCAGGACGGCGATCTTCGCCCCCGCAATCTCACCCAGCGCCGCTTGCAGCGCGTCCTGCACGTTCGGCACATCGGGCTGGCTCTGCCAGCCGTTGTAGGCGCTGCCGTCGTATTCGATCCCGAGCGCGATCCTCATCGCCACATCCCTGCCAACACTGCCGCACCCGACACCAGTATCAGGCCATCGACGAGACCGAACCGTTGCAGCCGCAATTCGATGTGCTCTGCCGCGCTTGCAGCCGGCAGCATGGCATCCCGGATGGTCTGGCGCCAATCGCCTGCGGTGTCTCGCATGGCCGATTCGGCGTATTCCAGTGTCAGGGCCAGACGCACGGCGATGCGCTCGCGCGACAGCCCCAGCCAGCGCAGCGGATATGCCAAGGTATAAAGGCCGCTTATGAGCAGCGCCTGCGGCAACAGTTCCAGCAAGATCGCCAGTCCTGACAATACGCTCAACAGACGCCCCAGCTGCAGCAGCCCGTCCAGCAAGCCTTCCCGCGTGGGTGAAGCGAGGCCCAATTGCGGCCACCACGAAGTGCCGGGTGTCGTGTACGCGTAGATCAACAGCAGCGAAAACAATATCCAGCGTGTGCGCCGGAGCAGGCTCAGCAATTGCCTTGCGCAAAGCCGCAAGGCAATTGCAAACAAGGCAGCGCTAAGCGCGAGCAAAGCCAGCGGCTGCATGCGTTGAACGAGCAGGGCGAGCAACACCCATACGAGTATCTGGACGGCAGGATGCGGCATGTATTTCATATCGTTCAAATGAAAACGGCAGCCGTACAGGCTGCCGTTCAGTCAGCTCCGGCAAATTACAATTGTTGCATCAGCGCTTGAGCGGACTCGCGCTGCTGATCGTCGCCATCGCGCAACACTTCTTCCAATATCTCGCGCGCGCCGGCAGCGTCACCCATTTCCTGGTACGCCTTGGCAAGATCGAGCTTGGTGGCAACTTCCTGCCAATGTTCGTTCTTCGGCTCGGCAGCGCCAGTCTCGGACGCGGGTCTCAAGTTGTCCATATTCAAATTGATTTCGCCCAACCCGAGATCAGGCGCAGGCGCAACTGTCTTCGCCGGGCTTTCCAGGGGGAAATCGAGCGTAAACGCAAGACCATTGTCCTTTTCCGGCGTGACCGGAGCAGGCGCCGAGGGAGCCGGCACACGCGGGTGGGTCGCG
>JAJXTT010000094.1:4098-6953 GCA_021783525.1 Pseudomonadota bacterium | reverse complement strand
CTGGACGTTACTTGAACCGGAATATGGGTAAACTGATTTCAAATCGGCACCAAAATAAATTGCTTTGTAAGCCGCGCCAATACTCAATCTTGGCTCGGAATTTAGAAAGTTAACCGGACACTACTGAGTTTAAATAATCTCGTTGTACGATTATTGTTTTCTTAGAAGCTGCAATAAATGACACCAAGTAAGATATCTTTCCGTCGGTTTCAACTGAGTATGCTCGAAGCGAAACGTCGTGATTTGCTAGCTCTCCTAAAACTTGCTCTTTGTGGTCCTTATAAAAATCGAATGGCATTATATTAGGAGTGTATGAAGCAAATACTTTTGAAGTATTGCTAATATCAATTGCTCTTGGAGCGGTCATCAAGATCAGATTTGTGCTCTGATTAGTATTTAAAATTGGAGCCGCGGCATATACCGATTGAATTAATAACAAAGATAATGCGAATGCCAAATATTGAAGTAATTTCATGATGCCCCTCTTTACGATTGAATTAGTCGGTTTTACATCGCAATTATTTTTTATTAAAAAACTCATCCAGCGGATTTTTCCCTGCAGACATACTTCCGGATACTTTCTTCACCGTGAATTCCTCTTCAATGTTGTCACGATAAAAGCTCCAGGCCGCCCCCGAACTGCTGAGCCGGCGCCAAATGTCCTCGCCGACGCCGCTGTACTGGAGCGTGCTGCCGGTGTCGAGTTGTACCTGCAACACGCGTGCTCGCGCGTCGTAGCCGATGGCGCGCAGCTTGCCGGAATTGATCTTTTTCATTTCCATGATTCTGGAGTTCCGGTGGTTATCTATTTGGACCACACGACATTGCCGTTGACCGAATAGGGCGAGCAACCCGCATCCAGTGTGGCCAGTTTTTGATCCACAAAATCTGACTTGCCGACGAAGCTGATCACGCGTCCATCGTTGCAGATCACAAAGGCCTTGGGATTGGGCCTGGACAGGAATGCCTCATACGCACCGCGTTGCTTGTCTGGCGCCGGCAAGGGGACGGCATCGACGTTGCTGCTGTCCGATTGTGATGATTGTTGACTTGAGGTATGGATGGTCTGGGAGGTACTGCCCGGCGGGCATGGGCGCTCCGAATAAACCAGGCCCGAGGATGTCTGGCACTTGTAGATGCCTGCCTGTGCTGCCGAAGCCGTCAGGGCGAGGATGATCGACAAGAATATTTGTTTCATTGCTTCCCCTTTTTTAACAAGTGGTGCCGCCAGCGATCTTCCCGGTTGTGCGGGATTCCTTGCGCCAGCCTCGTCCTGGGGATTCCGCGGTGAGCCTCGTACCGTGCATGCGGCGCGATGTGCGTAGGGCGGATTTGCAAGTGGAACGAACTTTATGTGAGTTGGCCCGGGAGTGTCAATAAAGCCGCCATGGATGCAGGCATTTTATCGGTGAAGATAAAAATAAATTTGAGCCTGACGGCCGGAACCGTCAGAAATTGTAGATGCCGATGTAATGAGTGGTTTCCTGTTGTTCGTTCTTGACTGCGGTTATCGTCAGCCAGAATGGATGGAGGATGCGACCTTCCTTGGTCCTGATGCGGATTTCGCCACTCCAGTAACCGGTCTGCAATAGCTGCTTCCAGAGCTGCTCGTAATATTTTCGATCATGCAGTCCGGATTTGAAGATGCGTGGATTTCTCCCGACGATCTCTTCCATGCTGTAGCCCAACTTGTCCAGTAGCTTCTGGTTTGCACGGACAATGCTGGCCTTTGCATCGGTGATCAGGGTCGGATCCTTGATTTCGAAAGCGACGGCGGCAATGCGCAGGTCCGCCTCGACCTGTTCGCGCTCTGCAATATTCCGGACCAGAGGGCGAAATATGAGATAGTAAAAAATGGGGAACAGCAGCAGGGACAGCATTGCCGCATCCAGCAAGGCGGCCAGCGTTTCGGACATGGGCGGAAGCAGAGCCAGCACTGCCATCAAGAATGCTTCAATGAAGAATACAGACCCGATCAATACGATCAGCAATCTTCTGACCGACTGCTGGTTTTCCCTGCTGTGCTTTTTCAGTTGGGCTATTGAGCGTTTAATCATGGCTGGTTCATTTTCATGAAGTTTTTTTAATCTGGAAACTACCTGCTCAATTCCTGTGTCTTGAGTGGCAAGATCGCGCGTTGACTCTGACGAGGCTATTAAAGGAGGTATCGCATTCGTGCCGGATCGCGCAGCGAACGAGCCCGCTGAATTTTGGTTGCCGGATGGACATGTGGCGTTTTATTTTTCAAGTGGCTCCCCTTTGGTGGCTGGTGTGCAGTTGCGACGCTTCCCATGCGTGAAAGATATCCTTGGGCCAGCGGTCTCGTACCGGGGATTCCGCTGTAAGCCTTACACCATACGTGTTGTGATGATGCGTCTGTGGCGGATATGCAAGTGGGTCTTACTGTAGGGGAGGTGGAAGGGGTATGTCAACGAAATTGCCGGGGATTCAAGCGTTGTAACGACGCAGGTGAAATTCTCGTTAAGGGGGCGGTTGATGGACGTTAACTTTTACCAGATCGCAGTGTTCGTTACCGTACCGATCACTTCATGTGTCACGGGTATATTCGTAACAAATGCGCGCTACTCTAATCAGAGGGGATGATTAAAAAACGACGGGGGATATATGTGCTCAAAAAGTTTTTTGATGCGGTGGGAAATGTACTTCAAGGAAAAAAACGAAGCGTCAAGGGAAGAAAAATCTGAGTTGACATTGAATCCACAACATGAAGGCAGAGAAATCGACATCTCCATAGTCCAAGGTTCCGAAATGGAGGACGCGAGTCCCGATCCCGGTATGTCGAAGCCCATACACCTGTCGACATAAGCAATGACTTGCCCGGCGGATTTCGAATC
>JAJXTT010000094.1:0-3998 GCA_021783525.1 Pseudomonadota bacterium | reverse complement strand
AGTGGGCCGTCAGAAATTGTAGATACCGATGTAATGCGTCGTTTCCTGTTGCTCGTTCTTCACGGCAGTTATCGTCAGCCAGAATGGATGGAGAATGCGTCCTTCCTTGGTCATGATGCGGATCTCGCCGCTCCAGGTGCCGTCCTCCAATAAGTGCTTCCAGAGATTTTCATAATACTTCTTGTCATGCATTCCCGATTTGAACATGCGGGGGTTCCTGCCCAGGATCTCTTCCAGGCTGTAACCGGTCTTCTCCAGAAACTTCTGGTTGGCCCGGACGATGTTCGCATTTGCATCGGTGATCAGGGATGGGTCCTTGATCTCGAATGCGACGGCGGCAATGCGCAATTCCGCCTCGACCCGCTTGCGCTCGGCGATGTTGAGGATCAAGGGCCGGAATATGAGAAAGTAAAAGACGGGGAACAGCAGCAGTGTCAGCAACGAGGCATCGAGCAACGCCTCTCCGGTTTTGGACAGGTGCGTCAGCGAAAGCACCACATCCATCACCACGAGTTCGATGAAAAAGACTGATCCGATCAATACGATCAATAACTTTCTCACCGACCGATAGCTATCGTCGTCTGGTTTCCTGTGCGGGGCTGATGGCTCGCTGGACATGATCTGTTGGCCCTGGTTGCCGATTTTCATTCGGACGAATAGCCTGAGGTGTCCCGGTTTTTTCACCGGGCCGGGTCTTTTGCCGTCTTAATACTCCGCCTCGCGGACTTGCGGCATGCCTTCAGATTCCCAGCGTGCGATGCCGCCGGCCAGGTTGACCACCTTCTTGTAGCCCATCATCTGCAGCACGGCGGCCGCCATGGCCGAACGGCCGCTGGTGGCACAGTAGACGACGATCTGCCGGTCGCGCGCGCCGGACAGGGGCGGGTAGTGCTTGGGGTAGCTCGTGTCGGCAGCAGCCTCGATGATGCCGCGCGGTACCAGGTGCGCGCCGTCGATGTGCCCATGCTCGAACTCGGCGGCTTCGCGCACGTCGACAAGCAAAAGGTCCTCCTTGGCGTCCAGCTTGGCCTTGAGCTCGGCAGGGGTGATTTCGGTGATGCAGGACTTGGCAGCACGCACGAAGTCCATCAGACCTGCGGGTTGTTCGGGTTTGAATAGGTTATACATTGTCGGTTCTTTCTTTCATGAATGGCGATGGATGATTGCGAAATCTGGAATTGCAGCCGGGACGAACTGTATGGGACTTGATCGCGGCATGTCAACGCTGCTGATGCAGGGGGTATGGCTGGGCCGGATCGCGCCGGAATATTGCATGCCTATTTTCCCGCGTTGTTGATGGCGTCTATTCTCTTGTTGTATTCGTCCGTCGCATGGTTGCACTGCTTGATGGTCTTGATCAATGCATCGACCGTGATGCCGCATTCCCGCAGCGCCTGGCGATCAGCCTGCATGGTGTCGACAAGCGCGGCGAATGTCGCGTTGTCCGCAAGCGGCCTGGGCGGCGGGCATTTGCTTGCCAGCAGTTCCGCGCTGGCGTCGCAGGCGACCGCATGGGGAACGACGGGAACGGTCCTGCATCCTGCGACGAGCATGCTGCCCGCCAGAATCGGTATGAGTGTTGAACAAATGAATCTGGACGGTCTCCTGAGTGCTTTCATCGTTTACTCTCCGCTATTTTTGTTTCATTCAGCGCCTCGAATACGCTGCGTGGCGCCCGGGCCTGCAGGCAGGCGTTGCCTGTGCTTTCCTGCCGCAGGTTTTCCTGTTCTGTGCGCAGGCGTGCGATCTCTTGTGCGATCCTGGCCTTGTCGGCCCCGCTCGCACTGTCGCGTTGGATGGCGAGCGATTCCAGCCTGTCGTCGGATTCGGCGAGCGTCGCGGTCGCATGCTTCATGGCGTCTGCAAGATTTGATTTTGTGTTGTGCCATCTGGCCACTCTGGCGTCGTTGTCCGCGCGTATCGCAGCAAGGCTTCGCCGGTGTTCTGCGTCGATGCCTTCCAATTCCGTCTTGAGCCGGGAGATGGTTGTCATGCGTTCCGCGTCGAGCGCCTTGCCGGCTTCGATGGCCTTGCCAAGCGCCTCGCGTGCGTCCCTGCCCCGGTAATCGCCAACGAGGTATCCGGCCAGCAATCCCGAAACGAGTACCAGCAGCAATATGAGATTTTTCATTCAGCCTCTCCCGTCCGGGATGGAGTGATGGAGCGGCGGCGTTCGCATATTGCATTCAATGATGTGAAACCGGATAAACACGGCGAGACGTGAGATCAAGAGATTCCCCTTTGCAGAACAAGAAATGCAGGCAATGCTTCCCGCTACCCTCTCCTCGATCTTCATTCTCAAGCTGGAGTGGAGGTGTAGACCGCTGCGCGGCTTGCGCGACAACGCGGGAGTCCTTTCTTGCGCCAGCCTCCTGTCGCCCTGGGGAATCTGCTGTGAGCCCCGCACCGTGCGTGCGGTGCGATGTGCGCGTGGCGGATTTGCAAGTGGGGCGAACTTTATGGGAGTTGGACGTGCAGTGTCAATGCCCGCCGCCGCGGCGGGCAACGAACGGTGGCTTCGCCCACCAGATCAGCATGATCAGCGAGAGCATCAGCGTGCCGGATATGACCAGGATGCGGTCGGTCGCCATGGTGTACGACTGGGTGGTGATCAGGCGATCGAGATAGGCGTAGGCGACGTCGTCCGCCATGCCGAGCCGGTGCAAGCGATCCAGGTAATCGGTCGCCAGCGGATTGTAGGTCTGGACGTTTTCCATCAGTCTGGCGTGGAAGCCTTCAGCCTGGCTGGTCCACAGCCAGGTGGTGATGGCCGTGCCGAAGCTGGCGCCGAGATTGCGCATGAAGTTGGTCAGGCCCGACGCCGCCGCGACTCGATCCGGCGGCAAGCCTGAGAGGCTGATGGTGACCAGCGGCAGGAAGAAGCAGCTGATGCCGATGCCCATGAACAGGCGGCTCAATGCGATGGACCAGTAATCGATGTCCGGTGTGAAGCCCGAACTCCAATATCCCACCAGCGCGAAGACGATGAAGCCGAACGTGGTGATCGCGCGCGCATCGACTCGGCCGATGTTGGCGCCGATCACGGGACCGAGGATGACGGCGAGCACCCCGCCGAAAGCCACGGATTTGCCTGCCCACAGCGAGGTGTAACCCTGATAGGTCTGTAGCCACAGCGGGATGATCACGACCACGCTGAAGAAGGCCATCATGCCTATCATCAGGCAAAGCGATCCCACCAGGAAATTGCGCCGCGTGAACATTCGCAGGTCGACCAGCGGGGCTGGCTCGTACCATTCCCATACCACGAACATCAGCAGGGCCACTATGGCCGTGACCGTCAGGATGACGATGGTGCCGGAACTGAACCAGTCCAGTTCGTTGCCTTTGTCGAGCATGATCTGCAGGGCTCCGATGCCGACAATCAGCAGCGCCAGTCCGGCCCAGTCCATTTTCTGCTCGCGCTTGCCGGGCTGGATCACGTCGCGGCCGGCAAGCAATGCGGCAACGGAGATGCCGACCAGCAGTCCGACCGGCAGGTTGATCAGGAATATCCAGTGCCATGAAGCGTTATCGGTCAACCAGCCCCCGGCCAGCGGGCCCGCGATCGGCGCGATCACCGTGGTCATGGCCCAGATGCCCAGTGCGAGCCCGCGCTTGTGCGGGGGATAGATGGTCGTGAGCAGCGTTTGCGACAAAGGGATCATGGACGCGCCGAACACGCCCTGCAGCACACGGGAGGCGAGCAGCATCGGAAAGCTGACCGACATTGCGCACAGCAGAGATGCAAGCGTGAACAGCAGGGTGGCGGCCACAAAGGTGCGCACTTCGCCGAAACGTCCTGCGAGGAATCCAGCCAGCGGCAGCAGGATGGCCTCGGCCACCGAATAGGAAGTGATGACCCAGGTGCCCTGCGTCGGGGTGACCGCGAAGTCGCCCGCGACGGTGGGTACGGCGACATTGACGATGGTCAGGTCCAGGATGTTCATGAACGAGCCCATGCCGAGCGCGAATGTCGCGGCCACCAGTTTGACGCCCTT
>JAJXTT010000093.1 GCA_021783525.1 Pseudomonadota bacterium | reverse complement strand
GAACAGGGCGGCCACGATCAATGCGCCGATCAGGTACAGCCAGCGCCTGGATAAGCTGTGCCAGAACTTCAGCATGTCATTCTGCCTCGTCCATCCATGCGGTCTGGATGGCTTCGAGCACCTTTTCGCCGCCGCGGCTGTGGTCGTCGTCGAAGCCGTCAAGGTCGACGACAAAGTTGTGCAGATCGACGAAGCGCACCTTGCTCGGGTCGATGTCCGGGTGCTTCTCAGCCAGGGCGATCGCGATATCCCTCACGTCGATCCATTTCATTTTGAATGTCCTTCCTTCGCCATGTTGATGGTGTACTTGGGGATCTCGACCACCAGGTCCTGCTTGCCGACCAGGGCCTGGCAACTCAGTCTTGAATTGGCTTCCAGCCCCCATGCCTTGTCCAGCAGGTCCTCTTCCTGGTCTGTCGCTTCCGCCAGGCTGTTGAAGCCTTCGCGCACGATGACGTGGCAGGTGGTGCAGGCGCAGGACTTTTCGCAGGCATGTTCGATCTCGATATTGTGCGCAAGCAGCGCATCGCAGATGGAGGTACCGGCTTCGGCCTCGAACAGTGCGCCCTTGGGGCACAACTCCACATGCGGCAAGACAATGATCTGGGTCATATCAATCCTCGAGCTCCGACAATTTGTGCCCCGCCAGGGCATGTTTCACGCTTTTGTCCATGCGGAGTTGCGCGAATTCGGTGGAAGCCGAGTTTAATGCCTCGACTGCACGTTTGATCGCCTGCTGGTCCTCCTCCTGAAGCACCGCGCGCAACGCATCCATGCTGCCGCGGATGCGCGCCTGCGCGATTTCGTCGAGCAGCGCGTCCCCATCCTCTTGCAGGGCATTCTCCACGGCATCCAGCAATTGCGCAGCTTCGGTCTGCAGTTCGCGCAATGCGCGGGCGACCATGTCGTCGCGCGCATGCCGGGCCGAGTCTTGCAGCATGCGGGTGATCTCCTCGTCGCTCAGGCCATATGAAGGTTTCACCACGATGCTGGCCTCCGTTCCGCTGGCCATCTCGCGCGCCGAAACGCTGAGCAGTCCGTCGGCATCCACCTGGAACGTGACGCGGATACGCGCCGAGCCGGCCACCATGGCCGGGATGCCGCGCAGTTCGAACTTCGCCAGGGAACGGCAATCGCTCACCAGTTCGCGTTCGCCCTGCACCACATGGATGCTCATCGCGGTCTGCCCGTCCTTGTAGGTCGTGAATTCCTGCGCGCGCGCGCTGGGTATCGTGCTGTTGCGCGGGATGATCTTCTCCACCAGTCCGCCCATCGTCTCGATGCCCAGGCTGAGCGGGATCACGTCCAGCAGCAGCCAGTCGTCCGCAGTGCGGTTGCCGGCCAGCACGTTCGCCTGGATGGCGGCGCCCAGCGCCACGACCTTGTCCGGATCCAGATTGTTCAGGGGGGCCTGTCCGAAGAATTCGCCGACCGCATGCTGCACCTGCGGCATGCGGGTGGAACCGCCCACCATCACGACGCCCTTGATGTCCTCGACTTTCAGCTTGGCATCGCGCAACGCCCTGCGTGTAGCCTGCAAGGTACGTGCGACAAGATTCTGTGTCATCTCGTAGAACACCTCGCGCTTGAGGGTCATGTCCACCAGGTCGCCTCCGCCCAGTACTGCGGTGATCTGCGTCTGCGGATACTCGGTCAGCTGTTCTTTGGCACTGCGCGCATTCGTCAGCAGCAGGCGCGTGTCATGCGCACTCAGGGCGGAAACGCCGCCGTTCTCCAGTATCCAGCAGTAGATGCGGCGGTCGAAGTCGTCGCCGCCGAGCGCCGAATCGCCGTTGGTGGCCAGCACCTCGAACACGCCTTTGGAAAGCCGCAGGATGGAAATATCAAAGGTGCCGCCGCCCAGGTCGAACACCGCGTACACGCCTTCCGCGGCATTATCCAGCCCGTAGGCGATGGCGGCGGCGGTGGGTTCGTTCAGGAGGCGCAGCACGTTGAGTCCGGCCAGCCTGGCGGCATCCTTGGTGGCCTGGCGCTGCGCGTCGTCGAAGTAGGCGGGCACCGTGATAACGGCGCCGACCAGTTCGCCGCCCAGCGAAAGTTCCGCGCGTTCGCGCAACACCTTGAGTATTTCGGCCGAGACTTCGACCGGGCTCTTCGCGCCGGCGACCGTGCGCAATTGCAGCATGCCCGGGGCCTGTCCCGAGCCTGTCGAAGGGGCATCGACGAAGCGATAAGGCAGATTGCCCACCTCGCCCACATCCTTCAGGCTGCGCCCCATGAATCGCTTGACCGAGACGATGGTGTTTTGCGGGTCGTCGCTCTGCACGGCCTGCGCCGCGTAACCGACCTGCACGCTGCCATCAGGTGCATAGCGCACAACCGACGGCAGCAGTGCGCAACCTTCGATATCGTTCAGCACGGTACTGATACCGTTGCGTACGGTCGCTACAAGGGAATTGGTCGTGCCGAGGTCGATACCGACCGCCAGCCGGTGTTCGTGGGGAGCGGCGCTGAGGCCGGGTTCTGCGATCTGCAACAGTGCCATATTCAGGAATCTAGTTCGTCAAATGCGGATCCGATTTCTTCCGCCAGTTTCTCAAGAAATTTGAGCTTGCGCACTATACCGGAAGCGGCCGCGTAATCGCGAGTGTCGTCGATATCGGTACTGAGTTGTTGTTGCAAAATCCTCACTTCATGCTGCATGCGCTGTTCCAGTTCGTCCAGCGCCGCGCTGTCCTTTGCCTGCTTCGCGGCTTCAAGCGCTTCGCGCCATTCCATCTGCTGCATCAGGAAGTCGACCGGCATCGCGGTATTGCTCTCTTCCTGCGTATCCACACCGTGCTGCAACAACAGGTAGCGCGCACGATTCAGGGGATTGCGCAGGGTCTGGTACCCCTCATTCACGCGCGTCGCCCATTGCATGGAGAGGCGGCGTTCCGCCTCGGAAAGATGGGCGAATTTGTCGGGATGAACCTGCGCCTGCAGTGCAAGGAAACCCCGCTCCAGCGCGGCGCTGTCGATTTTGAATGTTGCCGGAAGGTTGAAGAGCTGGAAGAAGTCCTGCTGGAAATCCAGGTTAAGGATGTCCATCAAACCTTGAAACTTTCCCCGCAACCGCAAGCGTCCTTGACATTCGGGTTGTTGAACTTGAACCCTTCATTCAAGCCCTCGCGGGTGTAATCCAGTTCCATGCCGTCGATGTAAGGCAGGCTGTGCTGGTCCACCAGGACCGTCACGCCATTGCTGACGAATTTCAGATCCTCGCTATCCACCGCGTCGGCGAACTCAAGCTTGTATGCCATGCCCGAACAGCCGCTGGTACGCACGCCGAGGCGCAGGCCCACGCCTTTGCCGCGCTTGGCCAGGAAATTCTGCACATGTTTCGCCGCATTTTCTGTCAACGAGATCGCCATTTCGTGTCCCTATTTATTTATTGCCGTTGCAAGCCGCGGTCTCCACAGTGGAGCCATGCTTGGCCTTGTAGTCCGCCACGGCCGCCTTGATCGCATCTTCAGCCAGGATGGAACAGTGTATCTTCACCGGCGGCAAGGCGAGTTCTTCTGCGATATGGGTATTCTTGATCGCCAGCGCCTGATCCACTGTCTTGCCCTTCACCCATTCTGTGACCAGCGAACTGGAAGCGATTGCCGACCCGCAACCGTACGTCTTGAACTTTGCGTCCTCAATGATACCGTCCTTGCCGACCTTGATCTGCAGCTTCATCACGTCGCCGCATGCCGGAGCACCGACCATGCCCGTGCCCACGTAATCGTCTTCCTTGTCCAGGGAGCCGACGTTGCGCGGATTCTCGTAGTGATCCAATACCTTATTGCTGTAAGCCATGAATTTCTCCTAGGATTCAGGATTCAGGATTCAGGATTCGGTAATGCCAGCTGGGCTGTATCCCGTATCCTGTATCCCGCATCCTGCTTTCATTTTAATGTGCGGCCCATTGCACCGAATTCAAATCCACTCCGTCTTTGAACATCTCCCACAATGGAGAGAGGTCGCGAAGTTTGGCAATCTTTTCCTGCAATAGTTTCACTGCAAAATCCACCTCTTCTACAGTGGTGAATCTCCCCACAGTGAAACGAATGGAGCTGTGCGCCAGTTCGTCGTTGCGACCCAGGGCGCGCAGTACGTACGATGGCTCCAGGCTGGCGGATGTACAAGCCGAGCCGCTGGAGACCGCAATGTCTTTCACTGCCATGATGAGCGATTCGCCTTCGACGAAGTTGAAGCTCACATTCAGGTTGTGCGGTACGCGCTGTTCCATATCGCCGTTGAGGTAGACCTCCTCCATGCCGGACAGGCCTTTCCACAACCGGTCGCGCAACATGCGGACACGCTCGTTCTCGGTCGCCATCTCCATTTTGGCGATGTGGAACGCCTCGCCCATGCCGACGATCTGATGCGTCGGCAAAGTGCCGGAGCGGAAACCGCGCTCATGCCCGCCGCCGTGCATCTGCGCTTCCAGGCGCACGCGCGGTTTGCGGCGCACATACAGGGCGCCGATGCCTTTCGGGCCGTAGGTCTTGTGTGCCGAGAAGCTCATCAGGTCGACCTTGAGCTTCTGCAGGTCGATCACCACCTTGCCCGTCGCCTGAGCCGCGTCGACATGGAACAGGACGCCGCGCTCGCGGCATATTTCGCCGATCGCCGCGATATCCTGGATCACGCCGATCTCGTTGTTCACGTACATCACCGATACGATGATGGTATCGGGGCGCAATGCTGCCCTGAGTTTCTCCAGATCGAGCAGGCCGTTCGGTTCCGGATCGAGGTAGGTCGCGCTGAAGCCCTGGCGCTCAAGTTCGCGCACCGTATCGAGCACAGCCTTGTGTTCGGTCTGCACCGTGACGATGTGCTTGCCCTTGTCGGCGTAGAAGTTCGCCGCGCCCTTCAGCGCAAGATTGTTCGATTCGGTCGCACCCGACGTCCACACGATCTCTTTCGGGTCGGCGTTGACCAGGGCCGCGACCTGCGCGCGCGCGCGCTCCACAGCCTCGTCCGCCACCCAGCCGAAGGAATGCGAACGCGAAGCGGGATTGCCGAACTTCTCGGTCAGATACGGAATCATCGCCTCGGCAACGCGCGGGTCGACCGGCGTGGTCGCTGAATAATCCATGTAGATAGGCAGGTGCAACGTCATTTCATCTTCTCCTGTTGCCAATGGCCACCGGGCGTTGCCTGATGCTCAAGCCCGATGGCCGATTGCTTTTTTATGCGGTCACGCGCGACGAAGTATCGTGTTTCGTCATCATGACGGGCGACATTTCCGGAGTGCCGATCTTGCTCTGGCCATCCACCAACTGCTGGAGATTGATCTTGCCCAGATATTCGTGGATGGACTCGTTAAGTCCGAACCACAGGTCATGCGTCAGACACGGCTTGCCGTTGTCGCAATTGCCTTTCGTTCCGCAATTTGTGGCATCCAGCGCTTCGTCCACCGCGGTGATGATATCGACCATCGTGATCTTGTTCGCGGGACGCGCCAGGCAATAGCCGCCGCCCGGGCCGCGCACGCTGGCCACCACATTGTTGCGGCGCAGCTTGCCGAACAACTGCTCCAGATAAGAGAGCGATATCTTCTGCCGCTCGCTGATGCCCGCCAATGTCACGGGACCTTTTCCGCCACGCATTGCCAGATCGACCATTGCCGTTACTGCAAACCGCCCTTTGGTTGTGAGTCTCATAACTTTCCCCTATTTTCAAATGTTCAAACAAGATGGATGAACCGCCATCCCCTTAATCCCTGTAAAACTTACGGACATCATAGAATACCCGATTCTTTTAATCAACAATTTTATTCAAATGTTTGGGGTCGAACTTGTCGGCGGTCGCCCGTTCTTCTTCTACGCGCACACCCATCTTTTCCAGCTGCTGCAGGATAAATTCTATGCGCTGGTCGACTGTGACGCTATGCCCCAGCAGCCCGTGAATGGCTTTGGCCAAGGGGTCATCCTTGTCGTTCCCAACACCGTAGGCGTTGAATCCATGGGAAATTTTCTTTTCCTCATCCAGGATGCGCGCGGGAATTCCGGCCGCCGTGGCACCTGCCGGGACGTCCTTCACCACCACCGCGTTGGAGCCGATCTTCGCACCGTTGCCGATATGGATAGGGCCAAGCACCTTCGCGCCTGCCCCGATCACCACGCCATTGCCCAGGGTAGGATGGCGTTTGCCTTCCTTCCACGAGGTCCCGCCGAGGGTCACACCGTGATACATGGTCACGTCGTCGCCGATCTCGGCGGTTTCACCAATTACCACACCCATGCCATGGTCAATGAAGAAGCGCCGCCCGATGGTCGCGCCCGGATGGATCTCGATGCCGGTGAACCAGCGCGCGAAGTGCGAAATGAAACGTGCCAGCCATTTCAGCCGCATGTGCCACAGCGTGTTGGACAGGCGATGGAAGATGCGGGCATGCAGGCCCGGATAGCAGGTGATGACCTCGAACGTGGTGCGCGCCGCCGGATCGCGGTCGAACACGCTGTTGATATCTTCTCTAATGTTATTGAACATCTGGATGCTCTTCCGCATAGCGCTTTTTCAGACGGGCATTGTACTCGGTTGCCACAGTCAGCATACCGCGCAGGATGTTGATCTCCTCATCCTCCAGACGGGTACGGGAGTACAGGCGGCGCAGGCGCTGCATCAGCCGCGCCGGGTTCTGCGTGGTGAAGAAACCGATCTCGAACAGCGTCTTTTCCAGATGGGCATAGAACCCTTCGACTCTTTCGTGCGTTGCAGGCCGCACCTTCGACACGTTACTGGCGGCGCCGGCCGTTTGCGGGACAACCGGCGCGTAGCTTTGCGCCGCCACGCTCAACTCGTAAGCCATCACCTGTACCGCGGCTGCGATGTTGAGCGAGGAAAATGCCGGATCCGCCGGAATGTTCACCCCCAACTGGGCCTTGCCCATTTCCTCGTTGGTCAGCCCGGACATCTCGGTGCCGAACAGCAGGGCCACCGGCCCTGCCTGCGTTTCCTGCAGCACCTGCGGC
>JAJXTT010000092.1 GCA_021783525.1 Pseudomonadota bacterium | reverse complement strand
CGGTGCACATACACGCAGGGCTGGGCGAGGTTGTTCGCAAGGATGCGCCCGAACACCTCTTCCAGCTTCGCCTTCTGTTTGTCTGTCAGCGTCACGCCGAGGTGCCTGGCAATGTACCATTCGGGGAACAGGTTCAACTCGCGGCGCAATAGCGCCTCGTCATAGGGCGGCAGTTCGTTCTCGCGCGAAGCAGATTGGATACGGATCAAAGCGTCGGTCGCCGCGCCGTAAAGCGCCGTCGCGTTCTGCTGCGTCAGCGCTTGCAGGTAGGTCGTGTTGCCGAGATCCGACAGCAGCAGGAAACCCCGGGCCAGGTCCTGCGCATGCACATGAGGCACGTGCGTGCCCGCATCTTCGAACAACTTGGCGACATGCAGGAACGGCCTGCAATCTTCATGTTGCGGCGGCGCATCCATCACAACCCTTGTCGACCCATCCTCGAACGTGGCGCGAAAGTAGCGGCGGAAGCTGGCATCGGCGGAAGCGGGGGCAATGGTAAAGGTTTGGTTCGGGTACAGGCTGGAAAGCCAGTCAGTTAGCTGATTTTGGCGCTGCATTTGATTGCCTTAATGATGGTTTTGTGCGATTTTAGCACCTTAAATATATTTGCCCCGCACCATGCCTTTTCGCTTTTCCCCCGTTGCGATTCTTGTACTAGGACTGTTTCCGCTACTCGGCCATGCCGAGGATAACGCATTGCAATTGAAGCTGGACCGCACGTTTAAGCGGCATCCGGTCTCGAGCGACGGCGCAGCCGCATTCATCAATGCCGAGCATGTGGAAGCCAAAAAAGACGACCAGATCGAGGCGAGCGGCGACGTAGAACTGCGCCAGAGCGGACAGGTTGTCAGCGCCGGGCATATGATATACGGGCAGGTAAGCAAGGACGTGCTCGCCGAAGGCGGCGTGAGGCTCGAGCAACCCGGCGTCATTGTCACCGGACCGGTATTGAAATTGAACCTTGCCACCGACTTGGGCGAGATGAGCCAGCCGAAGTACGAATTTCCCGACAATCACGCACGCGGCGCGGCCGACACCATGCATATTCTCGGCAAGCAGAGCTACTCCTTCGATAATGCGACCTTCACGACTTGTCCGGCCGGAAACGACGATTGGTTGTTGACCACAAATCGTCTGGATATCGATCGCAATACGCAGATAGGGGTCTCGCATCAAACGGTGGTGGATTTCAAAGGGGTGCCCGTACTCTATACGCCGTGGATGGACTTTGCCCTGAACGACAGTCGCCGCTCGGGTTTCCTGGCGCCGACATTCGGCAGCACGACAACGGGCGGTACGGAATTTTCCATACCCTATTACTGGAATATCGCGCCCAATATGGATGCAACACTCGCGCCGCGTTTCATCGCCAAGCGCGGAACGCAATACAACACCGAGTTCCGTTATCTGGAACCCGGTTATGCCGGCCAGTTCCATTACGAGGAGATCTCGGATCACCAGACCGGCACGGCGCGGTCCTTCCTGGCAATGAAGCATACGCAAGACCTGGGCGGGGGGCTTGGCTATGCCATGGATGTCAGCCGCGTTTCGGACGACAATTATTTCCGCGATCTGTCCACCACGGTGATGGGCACGTCGCAAACCATACTGATGCGCGACAACGCGCTGAGCTACAACACCGGCCCGTGGTCTGCCGTGGCGCGTGTGCAAAGCTTCCAGACCTTGCAGGATCCCCTGGCGCCGGTCGTGGCGCCTTACCGGCGCCAGCCGCAACTGACGCTGAACGGTCAGGAGAATTACGGAGACGCCGATGTCAGCTTCGCCAGCGAGTACGTCGACTTTCGCCACGATACGCTGGTCAGCGGGGAACGATTGGTGCTGAACCCTACCGTGAGCTACCCCTTGGTAGACAATCTCGGCTATTACGTGACGCCCAAGCTGGGCCTGCATTACACGCAATACAAGATGGGTGCGAACAACACGTCGATGCTGCCCGATTCATCGCGTACCCTCCCTATCTTCAGCGTGGACAGCGGCATGACATTGGAGCGCGACGTACCCGCTTTCCTCGGCAGCGATTATTTGCAGACACTGGAGCCCAGGCTTTTCTACACATACATTCCCTATCGCGACCAGACCCAGATGCCGGTCTATGATTCCGCGCTGGCGCCGCTGACGTTCGGGCAGCTGTTCACCGAGAACCGCTTTTTCGGCAGCGATCGCGTGGGCGATGCCAATGCGCTATCCGTGGCGTTGACTTCGCGCATGATCGACAACGCGGACGGCACAGAGCGCCTGCGCGTGATGCTGGGAGAGCGCTTCAATTTCAAGGTACCGCAGGTGTACATATATTCGCCCACGGAGAACACCGCCCGTTCCGATGTCCTGACGGGCGTGAGTGGAAGGCTGACCAAAGCCTGGACAATGGACAGCCTGTACGAGTACAACCCCAATCAGTCGCAAACCATGATGTACAACGTGACGGCGCACTACAGGCCGGAACCCGGCAAGCTGCTGAATCTGGGTTACCGCTACACCAGTGAAATCCTGGCGTTGAGCACCGGTTTGCCCTATGCCCTGCGCCAGGCCGATGTCTCGACCGAATGGCCGCTGTTCGGCCACTGGCTTGGGGTGGCAAGCTGGAGCTATTCGCTGATCGATAAAAGTCCTGTGGAGTCGCTTGTCGGGCTTGAGTATAATCAGGCCTGCTGGACGATGCGGTTCGTTGCGCAAAGTATGGTGACCGCCATCAACGTTAAATCGACCGGCGTCTTCATACAACTTGAGTTGAACGATCTGGTGCGCATCGGTTCCGATCCACTGGATGCATTGCGCCTCAGCGTGCCCGGTTATACCAAGATGAATAGCCTGCCTGCCGCTCAGCCCGACCCGGGCCTGCGTTGAACCGGAAAAATAACCGAAAGAGAAAATGCCGAGCAAAAAAATATTCGCCTTCCTTCTGTTCGTCTTTGCGGCCTTTGCGTCTGCGGCGGAATCACCAAAACAGGGCGTACCCATCGACAGCATCGAAGTCATCGTGAACGACGACGTCATTACGCATCTCGAACTGGAGAAGCGAGTGGTCAGCGTGACGAAGATGTTGCAGAGCCAGAAGACCGCGCTGCCCGACAAGAGTGTGCTGGAAAGGCAGGTACTCGAGCGCATGATCACCGAGATGCTGCTGGCGCAGTTTGCCAAGGAAAGCGGTTTGCGCATCGACGATGCCCAGCTCGACAAGACCATCCTGCGTATCGCGCAACAGAACAAGTTTGCGACGGTGGCAGCCTTCCGCGCCAAGCTGGAACAGGACGGTACGGATTTCAAGGAGTTCCGCGAAGAGATCCGCAACGAAATCATCTCCGTGCGCCTGCGCGAAAGGGAAGTCGACAGCAAGCTGGTCATCAGCGAAAACGACGTCGACAATTACCTGAGCAACCAGGAACGCCAGGAAGGAAAAGGCGATGAGTTGCTTCTCGCCCATATCCTGGTGGTCGTCCCGGAACAGGCCAGTGCGGACAAGATCCAGAACTATCGCAACCGCGCGGAGCAGGCGCTCGCCCAGTTGCGCAGCGGAGCATCTTTTGCGCAGGTGGCGGCCGGCTACTCGGACGCGCAGGATGCACTGAAAGGGGGAGAGATCGGATGGCGTCCCGCCGACCGCCTTCCTCCCATGTTCGCCGATGCTCTGGCCAAGATGAAGCCGGGGGATGTCAGTGATGTGCTGCGCAGCCCGAGCGGCTTTCATATCATCAAATTGCTGGACCGGCGCAACAAGGATGCGGCCGTCGTCGTCACGCAGACGCACGCGCGCCACATCCTGATCAAGACCAGCGAGCTGGTTTCCGAGAACGAAGCAAAGAGCCGTCTGGAGGAAATCAAGCAACGCATCGACAAGGGTTCCGATTTCGCCGAGGAGGCGCGATTGCATTCCGACGACGGCAGCGCCTCACAGGGCGGCGATCTCGGCTGGTTGTCGCCAGGCGAAACCGTTCCCGAGTTCGAGAGCGCAATGGACGCATTGAAGGTCGGCCAGGTCAGCGGCCTGGTGCAGACGGGTTTCGGCTGGCACCTGATCCAGGTGCTCGGGCGTCGCAATACCGATGTGAGCGTCGAACAGAAGCGCCTGCGAGCGCGCAATGCCATCCGCACGTTCAAGTCGGATGAGGCATACCAGGATTGGCTGCGCCAGTTGCGCGACCGCGCTTTTGTCGAGTATCACAACGACACGAAGTAATGCAGCGGCCTCTCGCCATCACCGCAGGCGAACCCGCCGGTATCGGCCCCGATCTCTGCCTGCAACTGGCCCGACACGCGCAGCCGCTGGTGGTGATCGCCGACAAGGCGTTGTTGCAGCAACGCGCCGCGAAGCTTGGCATCGATCTTCTGCTGTGTGATTACGCCGCCGCCATGCCCCACCAGCCCGGCAAACTGAGCGTGCTGCACGTCCCTCTGGTTCACCCCTCTCTGCCGGGAAAGCTCGATCCGGCAAACAGCGCCTATGTGCTGGAGACCTTGAGCCGTGCCGTACAGGGATGCATGTCAGGCGAGTTTTCCGGGATGGTCACCGCACCCGTGCACAAGGGTGTCATCAACGATGCGGGCTTCGCCTTTACCGGGCACACGGAATTCCTTGCCGAACAGTCGCACACCCGGCAGGTGGTGATGATGCTGGCCGGCGGCGGCATGCGTGTTGCGCTGGTGACGACGCATCTGCCGTTGCGCAAGGTTGCGGATGCCATCACGGCACCGCTGCTTGAGAACGTGCTGCGCATCCTGCAGCGCGATCTGCAACTCCGTTTCGGCATCGCCCGGCCGCGCATCCTGGTCGCGGGGCTCAATCCGCATGCCGGGGAAGACGGCTACCTCGGGCGCGAGGAAATCGAAGTGATGAATCCCGTTCTGGACAAACTTCGCGCCGAAGGCATGAAGGTCAGCGTGCCTTTGCCTGCCGACACCCTGTTTGCCCAGCACCGCCTGCAGGAATGCGACGCCGTGCTGACGATGTACCACGACCAGGGATTGCCGGTGCTGAAGCACGCCAGCTTCGGCGGAGGGGTGAACATCACGCTGGGCTTGCCTTTCATCCGTACTTCGGTCGATCACGGCACTGCGCTGGACCTGGCGGGTACGGGCAAGGCAGAAGCGGGCAGCCTGCTGGAAGCGATCCGGGTCGCATCGGAAATGGCGCACCATGAGCGCGCATAAACCTAAGGAAATTTTGGTTTTGGCGTCACATGCTGCGCATATGAGCCTCCACCGAAATGCTTTTTGGAATATTGCTAATGAGCCATAAAGCCAAAAAGCATTTTGGCCAGAACTTCCTGGTCGACGAACGGATCATTGCCGACATCATCCGCGCCATCCGCCCCGAAGCCGGCGACAACATGGTGGAGATCGGCCCCGGCCTGGGAGCCCTGACAAGGCCGCTGCTGAAACTGCTGAACACGTTGCATGTGGTCGAGATCGACCGCGATATCATCGCCCGCCTGAAAGCCGATTACCCGCAGGACAAGATCGTGATCCACGAAGGCGATGCACTGAAATTCGACTTCGCGGAGCTTCCGGCACCCTTGCGTATCGTCGGCAACCTGCCGTACAACATCTCGTCGCCGCTGCTGTTCCATTTTTCCGGCTATGCGGCACGCATCACCGACATGCATTTCATGCTGCAGAACGAGGTTGTCGAACGCATGGTCGCCGCGCCTTCCACGCCGGAATACGGGCGCTTGTCGGTGATGCTGCAGTACCGCTTCCACATGGAAAAGCTGATCGACGTGCCGCCGGCATCGTTCCGCCCCGCGCCCAAGGTCGATTCCGCCATCGTACGAATGATTCCGATCCCCGCCGACCAGATCGCCGTAAAGGATGAAGCACTGTTCGCCAAAGTGGTGTCCGCGGCCTTCGGCCAGCGGCGAAAGACGCTGCGCAACACGCTCAGGCCCTATCTGGCCGAAGCCGACTTCGCGCAACTCGGCCTCGACGCGCAGTTGCGCGCAGAGAATCTGGGAGTGGCCGAATTCGCCAGCATCACAAGGCTGTTGAGCGGGCGCGCATAAGCCCGGTTTCGGTTAGAATCACGCTTCACCTTAGCCAAGCCAGTCGGCGCCCCATCATGTCTGACATTCCACCCATCGTTCTCACCTTTGCCGCTACCGACCCCAGTTGCGGAGCGGGCATGCAGGCCGACATCCTGACCATCGCCAGCATGGGCTGTCACCCGCTGTCCGTGGTTACTGCCATCACGGTGCAGGACACCAGCGGCGTCGACGACGTGCAACCGATAGATTCCGATTGGGTCGCGGATCAGGCGCGTACGGTGCTGGAGGACATGCCCGTTGCGGCGTTCAAGATCGGGCTGCTGGGCAGCGTGGAAAACATCGCCGTCATCGCCGAGATCATCTCGGATTACCCCGACATTCCGCTTGTGTTCGATCCGGTGCTGGCTTCCGGCCGCGGCGACGAGCTGGCGAACGAAGACATGCTGGATGCGCTGCGCGAGCTGCTGTTGCCGCAGACGACCATCCTGACGCCAAACAGCATGGAAGCGCGCCGCCTGATCGTGGACGAAGAAAACGAAGGGGACGATCCCGAGCTGTCGGAGTGCGCGAAGCGTATCCTGCGGCTGGGCTGCGAATATGTGCTGATTACCGGCACCCACGAGCATACGCCCAAGGTCGTCAACAACCTTTATGGCGAGCGCGGCCTGGTGCGCAGCGACAGCTGGCCGCGCCTGCCGGGCATCTATCACGGTTCCGGCTGCACCCTGGCCGCGGCGATCGCGGCGTTGCTGGCGAACGGATTGTCGATGGAGGAAGCCGTGCACGAAGCGCAGGAATTCACCTGGGAGGCGTTGAAATACGGCTTCCGCCCCGGCATGGGCCAGCATATCCCGGATCGCCTGTTCTGGGCACGCGACGAAGACGCCGTGGATGAAAGCGAAACCAGGCATTAGTAACAGTCCGCCCCGTTTTTGGAGCTGTCCATTGCGGCCGTTCCCGCACAGCCGGGCAGATTGAGGTAAGGGTAGACAGACAGAGCATGAGCCGCAATTTCCAACCCGCAGTCAGCGGTTTGTATGGCATCACACCCGATATTCACGATAC
>JAJXTT010000091.1 GCA_021783525.1 Pseudomonadota bacterium | reverse complement strand
TCGACGCCGTTGTTCAGGTGGGTGTCGGTCAGCGTGATCTCGCGCATCGGCACGCGGATATCGGGCCTGCTGCCCTCGACATAGATCTTGCGCGAATTGGGTAACGGCTTGACGGCGGCCTCGTCAACGTGAGCTGCTGCGGCCAGGAATTGGGGATTTGCGTTCATGCGATGCTCCGGATTAACAGGGAAGCATCGGCGGATGCTTCCCTACGACGGCATTACCCGTACAGGTTCAAAGGGTGTTTCTCACTTCGAAATGAAGACCCCTAGCGAGCAAGCAAGGTACTGGAAAGCCGGGCTAAAGGCAAGCTGATAAAGCGTTGAGGAGGCGGGGTACGCTTGCTATACTGTGCCGCGACAGATAACTATGCAGCAAGGGGACAGGAGGATGAACAATATGGAACTCGCTCGCTTCAATATGGTGGAACAGCAGATACGTCCATGGGACGTATTGGATGCGAACGTGCTCGACCTGCTCAGGAAAGTCAAACGCGAACATTTCGTGCCGGTGGACAAGCAGTCAATGGCCTTTATGGATGTCGAAATTCCCCTCGGGCACAACGCCAAGATGTGGTTTCCCAAAGTGGAAGCGCGCGTATTGCAGGCCCTGAAACTAAAAGTAAGTGACCGCGTACTGGAAATTGGCACGGGCAGCGGCTACCTGACCGCGCTGATTTCGCGCATGGCTCAGCATGTCACCAGCGTGGAACTGGTTCAGGAACTGAGCGCCCGCGCAGCCCGCACGCTGGCTGCGCATCATTACGATAACGTGACGCTGGAAGTCGGCGATGCATCCAGGGGCTGGGGCAACGAGAAGTACGATGCCATCGTGCTGACAGGTTCCGTGCCGCTGCCGCCGGAGTCTTTCTACCAGATGCTGAATACGGGCGGGCGGCTGTTTGCGATCGTGGGCGATGCGCCGGCGATGCACGCGACGCTGGTAACTTGCGTCGCTCCGGGCGTGTTCGAGACGACCACGCTGTTCGAGACCAGCGTAGCGCCCTTGATAAACGCCCCGCAACCGCAACGTTTCACGTTCTGATCGCTTCCCGGCATGGTCGAGGATATTCATGCCAACTTGAATTGTGCAGTCGCAGCAGGTAATATTAGCAAATTCTAATATTTGGGACGGGCGATGAAATTCTCGAAAATTGCATTAAGCGTCGCGCTGGCCATGGCCGCAAGTCCAATGGCTGGCGCGGCGGATCTGCTGGATTTCTATCATCAGGCGCAAAATCAGGATGCGGTGTTCGCGTCGGCACGCGCGACAAGACAGGCCGGGCAGGAAAAACTGACGCAAGGCCGCTCGCAATTGTTGCCCAGCGTCAATTTCAATGCAAATACGACCTATAACAACGTCAACACGACGTATACGGGGGCCGGGGCCGCGCTGTTCCCATTCCCTTCCGGGGATCAGCGCTTCAACAACCACGGTTACGGCGTAACGCTGGTACAGCCCCTGTTTCGCGAACAGAACTGGGCGTCTTATTCCGAGTCCGAATTGCAGGTGCTGCAGACCGAGGCACAATACAAACTGGCTGAACAGAGCCTGATACTGCGCGTGGCGCAAACGTATTTCGACGTATTGATCGCGCAGGACACCGTGCAGCTGGCTGCAGCGCAAAAGACCGCCATCTCCGAACAGCTGGAACAAGCCAAACGGAATTTCGAGGTCGGCACTGCTACCATTACCGATACGCATGAAGCGCAGGCTCGCTATGACCTGGTCGTTGCGCAAGAGATCGCAGCCCAAAGCGACCTGGAAGTGAAGAGACGCACCTTGCAGCAGTTGATTAATGCGGTCCCCCAGGAATTGGCGCCCTTGGGCAAATCATTCCAGCTGGAACAGCCGCAACCGGTCGATTTGAACAAATGGGTGGAGGGCGCGCAGCAACACAATTACCAGATCGCCAGCGCGCAAGCGGCTGCGGAAATAGCCGACAAGGAAGTGGATCGCAACCGGGGCGGGCATCTGCCGACGGTAGATCTGGTGGCGAACTATTCAAAGAACTCGGCCAACGGCAGTATCTACGGCATCGGCAGCGATACCACCGCAACGACAGTGGGCGTGCAAATGAATATACCTCTTTTCGAGGGCGGCGCGATCCAGTCCAAGTGGCGCGAGGCTGAGGCCAACCGCGAACGCGCAAGGCAGGATCTGGAAAACACCCGCCGTACTGTCGAGCTGCAAACCCGCCAGGCGTACCTGGGTGTGGTCAACGGCATAGCACAGGTGCAGGCGTTGCAGCAGGCGTTGAAGTCCAGCGAAAGTCTGCTGGATGCAAGCAAGCTGGGACACGACGTCGGCGTGCGCACCAATCTCGATGTCCTGAATGCCCAGCAGCAACTCTTCTCGACGCGACGCGACCTGTACCAGGCGGAATACAACTATCTGGTCAGCCAGCTAAACCTGAAAGCGGCAGTGGGCGAGTTGAGCGAAGAAGATCTGAGCAGGGTCAACCAGGCGCTGCACTAGAAAACGCAGATTTATCCTGTCGCCCCGAACTTGTCGAAGGGCCCCAACGAACGTAGGGCGCAATCTGCGCATCCTTGGAACCAAGCAGCTGGCTATTGCGGCGGGAGCGCCATGCCTGTCGGCTCATAGATCTCCCGCACGCATTTCGCAACGCTGTCCTGCCACTCCGGCAATACGATCCCGAATGCATCGCGAATCTTGTCGTTGGCAAGAACCGAATTTGAGGGTCGCTTTGCAGGCAGAGGATACTCGTGCGTGGCAATGGGGTGGATAGCGAGAGCCTTGGATGCGAGCGCCGGATCATACTGGCGAGCCAGACGCACGATCTCTTCGGCATATTGATGCCAGTTGATGCGCCCCGCTGCAGTCAGGTGATAAAGCCCGCTCAAATTGCTATCCCGATCCGCATTCTGCCAAAAGGACAGGGCAGAAGCCGTGGCTTCCGCAATATCCCTGGCCCAGGTCGGCGCACCGAACTGGTCGGCGACGATGCGGAGCTCATTGCGCTCTTTCGCCAGCCGCAATATCGTCTTCACAAAATTCCCGCCGTGTACTCCATATACCCAACTGGTACGCAAGATGAGGTGCTTGCAGCCGGAAGCGCGGATCGCCAGTTCTCCGGCCAATTTCGTGCTGCCGTAGACGCTTTGCGGGTTGGGCGCATCGTCCTCGGTATAAGGCGCAGTCTTGCTCCCGTCAAATACGTAATCAGTGGAATAGTGGACCAGCAATGCACCGAGACGAAGAGACTCTTCGGCCAATATTCCGGGGGCAATACCGTTTACGGCCATCGCCCGTGCCGCATCGCTTTCTGCCTTGTCGACAGCGGTATATGCAGCCGGATTGATGATGATATCGGGAGCAATGCTGCGAACAGTGCGCCGGATTGCATCCGGATCGGCCAGATCCAGTTCTTTCGAGTCGGTGGCGACGATCTGACCGAAAGAGGCCAGAGAACGCTGCAATTCCCAACCGACCTGCCCGTTCTTGCCGGTGAGCAGTATCTTCTTCATGCAAAAATCTCTGCGTCGCGGAAGCGCTTGCCGGCCTGATCCTTGGCGGAAAGCAGCGGAGTGGCCCCGCCCAGCTGCCAGTCGATGGCCAGATCGGTATCGTTCCAGACGATGCAGCGCTCATGCTCGGGCGCCCAATAATCGGTCGTCTTGTACAGGAACTCGGCCGACTCGCTCAGTACCACAAAGCCATGCGCGAATCCCTTCGGTATCCACAGCATCTTCTTGTTCTCGGCAGACAGGTTCACACCGACCCATTTCCCGAACGTGGCTGAATGCTTGCGAACATCGACAGCGATATCCAGCACTTCGCCCGCGATGACGCGCACCAGCTTGCCTTGTGGCTGACGTATCTGGTAATGCAGACCACGCAAGACATTGCGGGCGGATTTTGAATGATTGTCCTGAACGAAGGCATCGGCGACGCCGGTCAATTCAGTGAACCGGCGCTGGTTGAAACTCTCGTAGAAAAATCCCCGGTCATCGCCGAATACTTTCGGTTCGATGACGAGCACATCGGGGATCGCGGTATGGACAACTTGCATCAGCGCCCCTCTTCGTGCAGCAGGCGCTGCAAATATTGCCCATAACCATTCTTGGACAGCGGCGCGATCAGTTTCTGCAATTGCGCAGCATCGATATAGCCCTTGCGATAGGCGATCTCTTCAGGACAGGCGATCTTCAGGCCCTGACGCTTTTCCAGCGTCTGGATGAACATGGAGGCTTCCAGCAGCGATTCGTGCGTGCCGGTGTCCAGCCACGCATATCCGCGCCCCATCACCTGAACGTCAAGCTTGCCGCGATCCAGGTAGATCTGGTTCACGGTAGTAATCTCAAGCTCGCCGCGCGCAGAAGGCTTGATGGACTTCGCGATCTGCACCACATCGTTATCGTAAAAATACAGTCCCGTCACGGCATAATTCGATTTCGGCTTGAGGGGTTTCTCCTCGATGCTCAGTGCACGGCCGGATGCATCGAAATCGACGACGCCATACCGCTCCGGATCGAGCACATGGTAGGCAAAAACGGTGCCGCCTTCAGTCTTGTTTGCGGCGGGCGTCAACAAGGTGTCAAAGGCATGACCGTAGAATATGTTGTCGCCCAACACCAGTGAGCAGGCATCCTTGCCGATGAAGGATTCACCGATGATGAAAGCCTGCGCAAGGCCATCGGGTGACGGCTGAACCGCGTAAGAGATACTCATCCCCCATTGCGAGCCATCGCCCAGCAACTGCTCGAAGCGGGGAGTGTCCTGCGGCGTCGAGATGACCAGCACATCGCGTATGCCCGCAAGCATCAGCGTCGTGAACGGATGATAGATCATCGGCTTGTCATACACGGGTAGGAGTTGCTTGGAAATCGTTTGGGTTACAGGATAAAGCCGTGTGCCGGAGCCGCCGGCGAGGATGATGCCTTTCATGTTGCACTCCTGTCTGCATAATTCTTTTGCATCCACTTCTGGTATTCGCCGCTCGTCACGCCGCTGACCCAATCGGTGTTATGCAGATACCATTCGACGGTCTTGCGCAAACCGCTCTCGAAAGTCTCCCTGGGCTTCCACCCCAGGTCTTGCGAGATCTTGGTAGCATCGATCGCATAACGCTTGTCGTGACCGGGGCGGTCCGCAACATAGGTGATGAGCTTGTCGTGCGGCGCCCCTTGCGGGTGCAGTTCATCCAGCGTTTTGCAGATGGCCTGTACCACTTCCAGGTTGGTTTTTTCGTTCCAGCCGCCGATGTTGTAGGTTTCGCCCAGTTTGCCCTTATCGAGCACCAGGCGCAAAGCTCGCGCGTGGTCGTCCACATACAGCCAGTCGCGGATGTTGTCGCCCTTGCCGTAAATGGGCAGCGGCTTGCCGTTGACCGCGTTCAGGATCACAAGCGGGATCAGTTTTTCCGGAAAGTGGTACGGACCATAGTTGTTGGAACAGTTGGTGGTGACCACCGGCAGTCCATAGGTGTGATGCCAGGCGCGCACCAGATGGTCGGAAGAGGCCTTGCTGGCGGAATAGGGCGAGTTGGGCTCATAGGCGGTCTCCTCGGTGAAGAAGCCGCTCTCCCCCAGACTGCCATACACCTCGTCGGTGGAGATGTGGTGGAAGCGGAACGCCGCCTTGCGATCTGCATCGAGCGCGCTCCAATAGTTGCGCGCCGCTTCCAGCAGCGTGTAGGTGCCGACGATGTTGGTCTGGATGAAGTCGGCCGGACCACTGATGGAGCGATCCACATGTGATTCGGCGGCCAGATGCATCACGGCATCCGGCCGATGTTCGCGGAACACGCGGGCGACCTCGGCGGCATCGCAGATGTCGACCTTCTCGAATCGATACCTTGGATTGTCGGACACCGAAGCCAGGGACTGCAGATTGCCCGCATAGGTCAGCTTGTCGACATTGACAACGCTGGAATTGGTATCGTTGATGAACTGCCGTATGACGGCAGAGCCAATGAATCCGGCGCCGCCGGTAACGAGGATTGTTTTCATGGCGTCGATTTTACCTGACTGGAAACGATTTTGTTATAGAGGGCCTGATTGAATGCAAGCTCGATATGCGCCATGGCATGCCTGGTGGCGCCCCGATTGTCGTTGACGAATTTTCTTCCGGCCTCGCCCATTTGCCCCATCCGCTTGATGTCGTGCATGAGCGCATTCAGTTGCTGCACGAAATCGTCCGCATGCGTGACTTGAATCGCCGCGCCGTTTGCTACGGCAAGTTCAGTTGCCTGCCCGAAGTTATAAGTATGCGGCCCGATCAACAGGGGCGTGCCGACCGCGCAAGCTTCGATCAGGTTCTGTCCGCCAAAAGGGAGCAGGCTGCCGCCGATGAATGCGAGATCGCAAGAGGCGTAATAAGCGAACATCTCACCCATGCTGTCGCCCAGCACCACCTGCGTATGCGGGGAAATGGCCTCATTTGCACTCCGGCGCTGCATGCGCAAACCCTGCTTTTCGACGAGGCTCGCAACTTCATCGAATCGCTGCGGATGTCGCGGAACAATCACCACAAGCAGGCGCTCGACCTGCTGGCTTCGCAAGGCATCAAGCAACAGTTCCTCTTCGCCTTCGCGAGTGCTGGCAAGGAGCAGGACAGGGCGTTCGCCAAACAAGACACGGAAATGCTTACCAAGCGCCAGCATCTCGGCGGGTGGCACGATGTCGAATTTCAGGTTACCCATTACCGGCACCGCCTTGTTCGCCAGGCCGGCGAGGCGGGTCGCATCTTCCTCGGTCTGCGCCGCAATCAGGTACAGCTCATGCAGGCTGGCGCGAGCGAGTCTGGGAAAGCGCGCATAACTTCGGGCAGATTTTTCCGAAAGCCGTGCGTTGAGCAGCAGAACCGGAATGGCGTCCGCATGGCATGCATGGATAAGGTTGAACCAGATCTCTGTTTCCAGCAACGCACCGACGCGAGGTTTGAAATGGCGCAGAAAGCGCTTTACGGCAAAAGGATAATCATAGGGCAGATATACGCGAATCACATCGTCGCCAAAGAGCTGTTCGCTGGCTACGCGCCCGGTGGGTGTGGTGTGGGTGAGCAGTATCTGGTGATCGGGATAACGTGTGCGCAAACTGTGT
>JAJXTT010000090.1 GCA_021783525.1 Pseudomonadota bacterium | reverse complement strand
CCATCTCGCAGTCCGGGGAAACGGCCGATACGCTGGCCGCGCTGAATCATGCCAAGGTGACGGGCCATCTCTTCACGCTGGCTATCTGCAACGTACCGGAAAGCGCAATCATCCGGCAATCGAAACTACGATTCCTGACGCGTGCGGGTCCGGAGATCGGCGTTGCGTCAACCAAGGCATTCACCACGCAGCTTGCCGCGCTGTTCCTGCTGACGCTGGTTCTGGCCAAATTGCGCGGACGCATCACTCCGGAGCGTGAACAACAGTTCCTGCATGAGTTGCGGCACTTGCCGAGCGCGATCCAAAAAGTGTTGGCGCTGGAGCCGCAGATAGCAGAGCTGTCCAAGAACTTCGCGGATAAACAGCATGCATTGTTCCTCGGCCGCGGATTGCATTACCCGATCGCGCTTGAAGGCGCGCTCAAGCTCAAGGAGATCTCCTACATCCACGCCGAGGCTTATCCGGCGGGAGAGTTGAAGCACGGCCCGCTGGCACTGGTGGACAAGGATATGCCGGTCGTTTCCGTCGCGCCCAACGACATGCTGCTGGAAAAGCTGAAGTCCAATCTGCAAGAAGTGCGCGCCCGCGGCGGAGAACTATATGTCTTCGCCGACGCGAACACCCATATCAAGGAAGCAGAAGGCGTCCACATCCTGCAAATGCCCGAACACGCGGGTTTTCTCAGCCCTATTCTGCACACCATCCCGCTGCAACTCTTGGCATATTACGTAGCATTGCAAAAGGGAACGGATGTGGACAAGCCCCGCAATCTTGCAAAGTCGGTCACTGTAGAGTGACCGGCATTGCGTGGGGCTCGCAGTGACGGCTAACTGACGGCCCAAGCCACAAGCCGCGCGACAAAAGGGCACATCTCCCGCAAACCAAGGAGTTCCGGAGCATGGCGGTCATCGCCGTATTCAACCAAAAGGGCGGAGTGGGTAAAACCACCACCTGCCTGAATCTTTCCGCCGCGCTATCGATCGCGCAACGGCATCCCATCGCGCTGGACATGGACCCGCAAGGACACTTGAGCCTTTCTTCGGGCCTGAAGAACGGCACGGCGCAATCCAGGAGCATGGCGGCATTCTTCAAGGACAAGGCTCCGCTTGCGAACTTGCTGCACGACACGCCCGCCGGCTGGCAACTTATTCCCGCCACGCTAGAGCTATCCAAGATCGACGCGCTGTACGGCAGCGACCCGCAGGCCGCAAAGATGCTGAAACAGGGCCTGGCCGAGGAGCTTGCGCTGACAGGCGCACCGATCATCATCGACTGTTGCCCGATGCTGGGCGTACTCACCCTGAATGCGCTGCTGGCGGCAGACAAGGTGCTGATTCCGGTATCGGCGGACTTTCTTTCGGAACATGGGGTGCACCGGCTAGATTCGGCGCTGAATGTGCTGGAAAAGAAACTGCAACGCGCATTCGAGCGCCGCATCGTCGTTACGCGCTTCGACTCCCGCCGCAAACTGTCCTATGACATCTACGACAAGCTCAAACAGCGCTACGGCGACCTGGTGTGCAAAACCCGCATCGGCGAGACGGTCGCTCTGGCAACCAGTCCGATGCACGGGTTGGATGTGTTTGCGTATGCGCCGCAAAGCCCGGGTGCGGCAGACTACAAAATGCTGGCGGCAGAACTGATGGAAAGCGGCTTCGTCTAGACGAACCAGGCGTAGACCGCGAAGATCAGCGAAATACCCAGCAGGAGCGCAATAACCGACAACCAGGCATTGCGCGTTTTTTGTTGCAGCAACATCTCCCGCAGCAGCGGCGCGGTCTGGGCAGCAACGTCCTGATTCAGGCGCTGATGCAGCAGGCGCGGCAGTTGCGGCAGCAAGGTCGCATAGCGCGGCGCTTCGGTGCGCAGGGCCTTGATGAAACCGCGCCAGCCGACCTGTTCGCTCATCCAGCGTTCCAGCCAAGGCTTCGCCGTCTTCCAGAGATCGAGCTCGGGATCGAGTTGCAGTCCCAGGCCTTCGATGTTGAGCAAGGTCTTTTGCAGCAATACCAGTTGCGGCTGGATCTCGATGCCGAAGCGGCGCGAGGTCTGGAACAACCGCAGCAATATCTTTCCGAACGAAACCTCGCGCAAGGGCTTGTCAAAGATCGGTTCGCATACCGAGCGGATCGCGGCTTCGAATTCGTCCACACGGGTATGCGCCGGCGCCCAGCCCGATTCGATATGCAGTTCGGCCACGCGCTTGTAATCGCGGTTGAAGAAAGCGATGAAATTCTGCGCGAGATAATTCTTGTCGGTGACCGTCAGTGTGCCCATGATGCCGAAATCCAGCGCCACATAGCGGCCATCGTGCGCCACCAGGATGTTGCCGGGATGCATGTCGGCATGGAAAAAGCCGTCACGGAACACCTGCGTATAGAAGATCTCCACGCCGTTCGCAGCCAGCGTGGACAGATCGATCCCCGCCTCGCGCAACGCCCCGATCTGGCTGATAGGGATGCCATGCATGCGCTCCATCACCATCACCTGGGCGGAACACCAATCCCAGTGTACTTCCGGCACGAGCAGCAATTTGGCATCGGCAAAGTTGCGCCGAAGCTGGCTGGCGTTGGCCGACTCGCGCATCATGTCGAGTTCGTCATGCAGGTACTTGTCGAACTCCGCGACGACCAGCTTCGGCTTCAGGCGCTTGCCGTCTTCCGACCAGCGTTCGATCAGGCCCGCGCAGATCTGCAGCAGTGCAATGTCGTGTTCAATGACGTTCAATATGCCGGGGCGCAGGATTTTGACGGCCACCTCGCGCCCGTCCGGCAGCACGGCGAAATGCACCTGCGCAACCGACGCGCTGGCCTCGGGCGTCTCGTCGAATTCGGCAAAGACCGCGTTCAGCCTTTTGCCATATGCCTGTTCAAGCAACGCTACGGCCTGAGCTGACGGAAAAGGCGGGACCCGGTCTTGCAGCTTGGCCAGTTCATCGGCGATGTCGGTGGGGATCAAGTCACGGCGCGTTGAAAGCAGCTGGCCAAACTTGACGAAGATGGGACCCAGTGCCTCCAGCGCCAAACGCAGGCGTTCCGCACGCGGGCGGGAGGTATCGCGGAAGAACAACAGCCAGTTGATCGGACGGAGCAGCCAGCTCGTGCGGTCATGCGCCAGCAGGAACTCGTCCAGGCCGAAACGGAGAACGACGAAAATGATCTTGAGTAAGCGGAAAAAACGCATTTACAAAGAGTTCAAATAAAAAAGGGCACGGCGGATGCCGCCATGCCCTCCAGTTTACTTTACTTTGGAATCAAACCTGCTGTATTCCAGCCAGCAGCCAGACCGCCTTGTTGTCCTTGAGGCTTTTCTGAACGTGCCATATCTCGTCGAAGCTTTCCGGCGTACCGTTGTTTTCGCGCAGCTGGCCGCTCATGCGCACGCTGGCGATGGCGTGGTCGTTCTCGGTGACCACTTCGAGCAGATCGGCGTTCAGTGTAACCACATCGGTTTTCTGCGGCGCGTCGCCGCGCTCCTGCAGCTGCATGGAAACCTCGGCAAACATCTCCGGCGTCGTGTACTCGCGGATGTCGTCCAGGTCCTTGCGGTCATTTGCGGCCTGCAGGCGGATGAACGAAGTCTTGGCGCTGCGCAGGAAGCTCTCTACGGGGAAGTCGGCGGGAATGTTGGCAGCCGCAACAGGCGCCGCGCTACCGCCATAAGACTGCCGGACGGGCTCCTGCACGCCGCCATAAGGTGCGCTGGCTCCCGAATATTGCATCGCGGGTTCCTGTTTGCGGCGGAACATGGAGACCAGGAACATCATGGCCACCCCGGCCAGGATCATCATCAGGATGGAGCCCATTCCCCCACCCATCCCGCCGCCGGCGAACATCGCGCCCAGACCGGCGCCGATCGCCAGACCCGCCAGGGGACCGAGCCATCTGTTGCCGGCGGGTTGGGGTGCGACGCCCGGTTGCGAAGGTATCGGGGCGGGCGCTGCTGCAGGCAGATTTTGCGCGGGCGCGCTCATGGTGCGCTGTTTCCCGAAGCTGCTGCCGCCGCCGAAGCGCTTGGCTTCAGCGCTGCTAGCGAGCAAAGACATGCTGGTCAGAACGATGGTCAACAAGAGTACAAAACGTTTCATGTGATTCCTCATAAAGTGGGGAGATTCGAAGCGGAGCGCAGTATAGCACCCGGTCCACGATGCTACAGATGACGGATTACAGTCATATTATCAGGGAGATACGAGCCTTACGCCGGTGACGAAATACCCGGTGTCGCCGAAACAGGTCGTGGGCAAGCCCCGGTGTTCTTCGTAAGTCAGCGAGACGCGCTGACCGACTTGCTGATTGATCCTGGCAGCCACTTCATCATCGCGCACGGTGAACAGGAATTTCTCGGGCGCGGCGCCCGGAAGGGCAACCAGGGATAGCTCGCCTTCCCACGTTTTGCACATCCAGCCTTTTTTCGACAACTTTTGCATGAATCCGGCGCGTTCGCCTTCCGAGTAGCTCCAGTTCAGGGCGACCCAGATATAGCCGGCAAAGATAGCAAATATGACAACGACAAGAGCCACAACTGCAGTCAGAAAGCCTTTTGGCAACGCCATGTTGAATTCCAAAAAAGTGAGAAACGAAACCAATTATAGGCCAGACCGGAATCCGGCGTTCCTTGTTATTCGAGTTTCAAAATGGGGGTGGGCAGGCGAAATGCAAGGGCGCACCGGTCAGCGGATGCAAGAATTCCAGCCTGGTGGCGTGCAACATCAGGCGCGGCGCGCTGGCAGCATCGCCATACAGCGCATCGCCGAGTATGGGATGCCCGATGGCGGACATGTGCAGGCGCAGCTGGTGAGTGCGGCCGGTCACGGGTTCCAGTTCGACGCGGGTGGCTTCAAGCAAACCGCTCCCCACGCGCCCGTTGATGGGTGAATGTCCTAAATCACCGGGGCCATCGACCTGTACAGTCCGGTAGCGCGTCTGCGAGGACTTGCCCAATTCTGCATCGATTTTACTCAAGGGTCGGTTCGGCCAGTCGGCGACAATGGGCAGGTTGATCTCGCCCGTTTCCGGTTCCAGCCTGCCCGTGACCAGGGCCTCATAGCGCTTTTTCACCTCACGCCCTTGGAACATCTGCGACAGACGGCGCTGCATCCAGGCCCCGCGCGCGAACACCATCAGGCCGGAAGTCGACATGTCCAGCCTGTGCACGACCATGGCATCGGGAAACTCGCGTTGGAGTCGCGAGGAAAGGCAGTCCTGCTTGTCTGCGCCGCGTCCCGGCACGGCCAGCAAACCGGCTGGCTTGTTCACCATCAGCAGGCAATCATCCTGGTAAACCAAATCAAGAGAGCTATTGCTAGTCATCGCCTGTGGAAGGCATCTCCGCGGCCTGAGTGTGCGGCGTCTTTTTGGGGCGGTTCTTGCCGGGATCGGCAAACCGGAAACGGCCCGCCAGCACGCAACCCTTCATGCCGATGTCGCAGGGCTTGTTCAGCACCTTCTGGCACTTCCCATCAACCTCATGCGGACAACCCCAGCCACCCATTTTGAAATTCCATCAACGAAACAAAAAAAGTCGTTCGCCCTGAGCTCAGCCTGTCCTGAGCTTGTCGAAGGATCGAACCATGACCGGCCACCTACGCCTTTTTGACAAACTCCGTCTTCAACTGCATCGCACCGATGCCGTCGATCCTGCAATCGATGTCGTGGTCGCCATCCACCAGGCGGATGTTCTTCACCTTGGTCCCGACCTTCACCACCGAAGACGACCCCTTGATCTTCAGGTCCTTGATCACCGTGACCGAATCACCGTCGACCAGCACGTTGCCGAAGGCGTCCTTGAACACCTTGGCCTGTTCGCCGTTATCGGCGGGAGCATCTTTCGGCCACTCATGCGCGCACTCGGGGCAGACATAGTTGGAGCCGTCCTCGTAGGTGTATTCGGAGTTGCATTTGGGGCATTTGGGTAAAGCGCTCATGGTGAATCCTTGAATAATCGTTTAGTTATTTGAACTACGAAATTGAAATGCCGAGGAGTTGAGCGGTGCAACACCGCAATCGTTGCGTAAAATAATTCCCCAAACGCCAACATACAAAATAGTAGTGGCGGGGCATACATTACGAGCAATAAGTCGTGGCCGGGAAAAGAAAAGAGTTGCAACAAAACAGTTACGAGAAAACCAAGAATGAGGGCGAATAGATAGAAATAGCAGGAAATCATTAAACGTTCAGCGGCATAAAGGCTTCGCAACTTTTGCGAGCTCGTTTCAATTGCCCTAGTGCGGTTATACATTAGGCCGCTCAAGCCAATTAAAATCGCCAGTGGAGTTAGCGCAACAAACCCCACTGTTTGGAACTGATTATTTGTAGCGTAATGGATAAGAACCATTAGCAGAGCAATAATCGATAAAAAGAACGAAGCACCAACAATTATCTTGATAGATAGACGATCAAAAGCATTTCCAAACCTAATTAGGCGGTAGCCCATTTGTCGAAAAAATATAGGAAAACGCATAAAGTGATAACTGAACGAGGCATTGAAAATGCAGCGTTACAGCTTATACCCGCGATGCACCGCCACTACCCCGCCCGTCATGTTGAAATACTCAACCCGCTCCAGTCCCGCATCCACCATCATCTGCTTCAGTTCTTCCTGTCCCGGGTGCATGCGGATGGATTCGGCGAGGTAGCGATAGCTGTCGGCGTCGTTGGCGATGAGCTCGCCCATCTTGGGTAGCAGCTTGAACGAGTAAAGGTCGTATGCCTTTTCCAGCGGTTTGGCGACCTTGGAGAATTCCAGCACGATCACCCGGCCACCGGGCTTGAGCACGCGGCGCATCTCGCGCAGCGCGGCATCCTTGTGCGTGACGTTGCGCAGGCCGAAGGCGATGCTGACGCAGTCGAAATAGTTGTCGGGGAAGGGCAACTTCTCGGCGTCGCATTGCGCGGTAGGGGTGGGCTTTCCCTCATCCAGCAAGCGGTCGCGGCCAACGCGTAGCATGGCGTTATTGATGTCGGTGAGGATGACCTGGCCGCTCTTTCCGACCTTGTCCAGGAACAGTCGCGAGATGTCGCCGGAGCCGCCCGCGATATCGAGCACGCGCTGGCCTTCATGTACATTGGCCAGGCCCACGGCGAAGCGCTTCCAGATGCGGTGCAGGCCGACCGACATGAGGTCGTTCATGATGTCGTACTTGCTGGCGACG
>JAJXTT010000089.1 GCA_021783525.1 Pseudomonadota bacterium | reverse complement strand
TGAAGACGTGATTCGCCTGCTGCCGATTAGTCAGGCCCTGTTTGCCTTGTACTGGCTGGACTCGATGATCTCGGAGAAGAACGCCATGATTTCGGGATCATGCTTTTCGCCGGTTTCCTGATGCAGGACGGCCATGATTTCTGGATGTCTCCGGGCGTGATGGTATGACCTCGTCACGGCCATGGCGTCATAGCTGTCGGCGACGGAGATGATGCGCGCGCATATTGGAATATCCTCTCCCGAGAGTCCGTCCGGGTAACCCTGCCCATTGTAGTGTTCGTGATGGTGGCGGATTACCTGGGCGGCCTGTTGCGAACCACGGAGCTCGGTGGCAGCCATGATCTTCTCCCCGATCTCGGCGTGCCGCCTCATCGTTTCCCATTCGCCGTCGTCGAACTGCGCGGGCTTTTGCAGGATGTGGTCCGGTATCCCGATCTTGCCGATATCGTGGAACGAAGACGCGATGTGAAGCGCGTTGAGTTCGTTATTGGACAGGCCGCAGCGCATGCCGATCTCCCTGCAAATGCCTTGCACTCGTTCGGAATGGAGCCGGGTCAACAGGTCGCGATACCCCAGCGCAACCGAGAGAACTTTGGTGTACATGTGCAGGGCATTGAAAATCGAGTCTTCCAATTCCATGCTGGGCCTCCGAAGAAAAGCCGCTCATCACGTCTGGATTCATAACCTGTTCAATTCAACACCACGGACGGGATGGTTAATGTTGTGCTGGGTACGACACCGTATGCGGCATAAGGTTCTGTGCAAACTCGAATGCGCGCGCCAATTCACTTGGCCTCTTGAGCCATGCGCACCCATTCCGTATTGAAGCTGGGCGGAATCGCTCCGGCCGTCATTTCGGGGCGGCTGCCCATCGGGCACTCACTGCTGTTGATATGGCTGAACCATTCCCGGAAGCGCAACATGCTGACGGGATTCATGACGCATGCCTTCTGGCCGAACGGATGGCCGAGCTGGAACAGCAGATGTCCGAGCTCGTGCGCCAGATATGCACCTGCCAATTCTGCCGCGTCCTCTTCCGAGTATTGTTCACCGCCGCGCAGTTGTCTGGTGGTCTCTGAATTGTCCTGGAACGGAAACGTGCTGAAGACGATGTAGGAGCCATACTTGCCGGCGCGGCTGTATGAAGTCGTGCCTACCGTGACACCCCCGCGTATGGCCGAATGTATATCGACACCGTAGTATTCGGCGCTCGCGATCAGTTGATTGGTCAGCACGAGATCATAAGGCAGGTTCCCGTAACCCAGCGTGTCCCAATAGACCCATTCGTTATAGGGCGAGGCGTCGAGCACCGGCGCTCCGTCAGCCGCGTTGAGGTGCCGCCATTGCTGCAACCGGTCGAGCATGACGTTCGCCAGCAATTCTGACAATGACATCAGATCCTTTGGATGGGCATCCGCGGGAAGGTAAGGTGCCGCGAAGGCAAGCGCATCTTCCAGTTTCGTCCCGCGTTGCGTGAGGGTCGTGTTGATGCCCTCGGCGAGCTTCTGCTTGTCGCCGCCACCCGACTTGAAGTCGTATATGGAAGATGTGCGCTCTTTCATGAGGGCCGCCGGAATGAGCGCAAACAATTGGTCGATGCCGGTTTCCGGAACATCCGTGAACTCGACATAGACTCCGAACTCCTTCCAGGCGGTCAGCTGGGCAGATGCCAGGATGATGCGCAGGTGATCCTGCGAGAATCGCGCAAGGCGCGGGTTGGTGGCATGAACGACGCGGATTTTGACCGTGGAGCCCGGCTTGACCGGCGCGACGGTCGATTTTTGCCATTCGTTGGCAACGTCTCCCTTGCATCCCAGGAGCAACAAGAACAATCCCATGCTCAGGTACTTGAATAGCAAGATGCCCCTTTCAGCCATGCAAAAGTTTTATCCGTGCCGCCCCATTGCCCATCAGGACGGGTCGCCTAAAAACCCATGATGATCAGTATTCCGGCCGCGATCGCGACGACAGCCATGATGGTACCCATTCCCGAAAAACTGAAATGAAGGATGTGTGCCAGCCCGGTGAGGATGAGCCAGATGGCCAGCAGCAACACTCCGATACTTCTTTTCATTGCGAGACTCCCGAGTAAATTTATTTTTAGTTGATTTGCCCGACTGCGAGTCCGGGAGCGCCAAGGCTACCAACATTTATGGCATTTGTATGCCACTAAAATTTGCAGGGTGGGATAGCGTAGCGCTTTCCGCAGCGTGTTCGGCCGAAAAGAATGGCCACCTGTGCTACCTCGGCAACTTTGATTCCAAAGCCATGCGAATGAAGGCTTGCCAGGTTTCGTTCGGCACCCAGACCTCGCGCATCGGGAATGCCGCGTCCTCTTCGTTCTCTCCCAGGCGCGTCCTGCGATAGAGATAGATGAAAGCGGAGACGCGCATGTTCTTCGCACAATGCACCCACACCTTGCGACCCTCGAATGCCTTGAGCGCACCGAAGAACTGGTCCAGCTGGCGCAGTTCGGGCCGTTCCCATGCCACAGGGATCTGGACGTAGGCAATGCCCCGCAGAGTGATGAGTTCGGCTTCGCCGGGCAGCGCATTCGATGAAGTCGGCGGGGCCAGATTGATGACTGCCTCGATCCCAAGCGCAGGCAGGCATGCGATGTCGTCTTCGGACAATTGGCCCGAAGACCAGAGCCAGTCAAAGACCTGGTGGATATTTTCGGCGTCGGTTGGGGTGTTCATGTTTGGCATAACGATTTGTAGTGAGCAAGTGTGATATGTAAGGTAATACAACAGTTATTGCAGGACATTCATACCGTAACAACAGGCTTGCACCGTACCTGCCCAAGATCCCTCGGTCAATATGCGAAGCAGACTACAACTCTTCGCCGCACATCATCCAGCTTGTTATCATTGCAACTATTCCAATAAGGAGATGAAGATGCAAATTTCATTGCGCGGCCCTGTCGTCACCATCTTGTTGCTGTGCGGCCTTATGAGTGTGCCGGTGTGGGCCGGCGAGGTCAGCGTAGCGGTGGCATCGGATTTCGCCGCGCCAATGGAGCGCCTTGTGCCGCTGTTCCAGAAGGAAAGCGGTCATACGGTGAAAGTCAGTGCCGGTGCCAGCGGCAAGCTGTATGCGCAGATCAAGGGCGGGTCGCCGTTCGATGTGTTCCTCTCGGCAGACGAGGAAATGCCGCGGCTGTTGATGGTGGATGGCTTGGCCGTCGGCGGTTCGCGCTTCGTTTATGCAACCGGCAGGCTCGTGTTGTGGAGCGACCAGTCCGGCCTTGTGGATGACAAAGGCGCAGTGCTCAACAAGGGCAATTTCAACATGCTGGCGATCGCCAATCCCAGATTCTCGCCCTACGGCGTGGCGGCAAGAGAGACGTTGACGAAATTGACGATGTGGAATTCGATACAGGAAAAGTTGACCAAGGGCGAGGATGTCACACGGACCTATCAGTTGGCCGCGACCGAGAAAGCCGATCTGGCTTTCATTCCGATATCCCAGGTCATGCGTGACGGCAAGGTGAATCAGGGTTCCTGGTGGCTGGTGCCACCCGAGTTGCACAAACCCATCCTGCAAAGCGCGGTGCTGTTGACCGGCGCGAAGGATCAGGTTGCGGCGAAGGCATTTCTTGCTTTCCTGAAGGGCGAAAGGGCACGCGCGGTGATGCGTGGGTTCGGGTATGAGGTGCCTTGAGAGCGTTGTGTCGCTCCCTTCCGCGAGGACGAGAAGGGAGCGACAGGCAGGCGATCTTCACGCTGTTTCATCAGGGTGAATTCTCAAAGCGACTCCAGAAACCTGAGCAGCGCATTTCGATCGTCCGCAGCCATATTTTCCACCATGCGCGCCGCTTCAGTCCCTTCCCCGCCATGCCACAACACGGCCTCAAGCAGGGTTCTCGCGCGCCCGTCGTGCAGGAAACCGGCGCGCGGTTCGACCTTTTGTGCGAGGGCGATTCCCCACAATGGCGGGGTGCGCCATTCGCGGCCTGTGGCCAGGTAATCCGGGCGATGGTCGGCAAGTGCTTCGCCCATGTCATGCAATAGCAGATCGGTATAGGGATGGATGGTCTGGTGCGACAACGCCGGGAGCGGGGCAAATTCGCCCGTCTTCAATTGCGGCACATGGCAGGCGCTGCATTGCGCCTGTTTGAACAGCACTGAGCCGCGTTTCACTTGCTTATCCCCGGTATTGCGTTGACGCGGTGCGGCAAGAGCAAAGTGATAGAACTCGGAAGCGTCCAGTTGTGCCTTGCTCAATTCCGGATTTCCGGCAGAAGGTGAATGCCGGCAAGCTTCCTGTTTTGCGGTGCAGTTCTCGTCCGGGAACAGCGGCGAGGTGATGCCCATATCGCCGACGTATGCTCCGGCGATCTGCTGGCGCAAGCTCGGTACATTGGCTTTCCAGCCGAAACGGCCCAGTACGGTTTTCTGCTGTTCCGCATCCCAGACGCGATTGACCTTGCCCTTGATGCCTTTTGGCTTGGGCGCATCGGCCAGGGCAACGATGTCTGCTTCCGGTACGGCCTGCAGCAGGCCGAGCCCGTAGAGCGGAGGGGCGACCCGTGGGGAGGTCAGTATGTCGGGCGGAAAATCGCCGTATGCCAGATCGACGAAGGTGATATCGGGCTTGCGCAGCATGACTTGCTCGCCGCCCTTGAGTTGGATTGCGTGTTCGGTATACCGCACTTCGGCCCTGCCTTCGCCCGGCACACCGGGCACGCCGTTCTCGTTCAGTTGCCCGCCATAAGCCGGATCAGGTTTCGGGCCGCCGTGTTCGTCCGTGCCGGGAATGCTCAGGCGCACCAGCATGGTTCGCATCGGTTCCTGCGCTGTGGAAGGTGCGAACCCGCGGCCGTTTCCCGCATGGCAGGCGATGCAGGAAAAGCGGTTGTACAAAGGCCCGAGCCCGGCGATCTCGCGATTCTCGCTGGGCGGGATCACCCAGACTTGCCGCACCAGGCTGCGTCCCTTGAAGAATTCTGCCCGGTCCGATTCGGGCAGTGAGGGTATCGGCTGGGCATAAGCTTCGCGCGTGGCGTCATCCGTGGTGACATCGGATTCTTCGGCTACTGCAGGGCGTGCCAATGCCAGCACGCACAACACCAAGACAGCTTTCCATCGCTTCATGGTTGGGCTCCCGATATCGATAGCGCGATCTGCGTGGCTTGCGCGTAATGTTCTGCAATTTCCGTATCCCACTCTTGCTCAAGTGCTTCGCTACGGCTGCCGTGCTTGATGAATGTCTGCTGTAGTGCTGCGTCGTTTGATTGTGCCGCCGTCAGCGGCAGCCAGCTGGCTTTTTGTTTTGCTTCCTGCAAGCGCGGATCGCCCGGGGCTTTTTGTTCTGCCTGATGGATCGCAGACCACATCGCTTTTAATTCAGTGTGGTGACGCGTGATCAATGCGTCGAACAGCGCTCCGACCAGTTCCTGTCGCTTCAGGCCAGTAGCGAGGTCATAGTCATAGGAAGCGCGCTGCGCCGCGGAAAACGGATCGAAATAGCCATCCGGCTTGGCGGCATAGACCGCCGGCAGTACGGGCAATTTGCGGATGTCGGGATGGAACAGCAGTTTTTGCCCTTGTTCGGACAAGACAAAGCTGACGAATGCGCGTGCGCCTTCCGAATTCGCCGCGTCGCGGAAAATCGCCACATGCGCTGGGGAGTAGCCGACTTTTTCAGGATAGGTAAAGCGCAAGGGTTTGCCGTTGGCGATCGCCGAGACGGCGAAGAAATCCATGGTCATGCCCACGGCGATGCGCCCACTGCCCACGTCGTCCGAAATGAAAGTGGCTCCCGCATCGGCAAGGTTGGCATTGGCCGCCACCTGCTCCAGCACGCTCCAGCCTTGCTCCCATCCGTAGCCTTGCAGCAGCGTATCCACCAGCATGGGTGCATAGCCGACTTTGGACGGGATCGGTAATACGACATGGCCGCTGTAAGCCGGTGCAGCCAGCGACTTCCAGTCGGTCGGCACGGGCAACCCCAGCCGCCGCAACTCGGCGGGATGGTAGGCCATGCCGTAACCGGCCGTTTCGCTGGCGACGTAATAGCCATCGGGATCCGATATCTGGAAACCACCGATCTTTTTCGGGAGGCCGCTCAGGTCGATATCCAATTTGCGGAATGCGCCTTCCTTGGCCAGCACCTCGAAATTGCGCTGAGCCGGCGTCCAGTACACGTCCACGGCGCTGTGCGGCTGGTGCAAGTACGTCATCGCATCGCGCGATTGCCGCCACAGGATCTCCAGGCGGTATTGCGGATAGGCCTGCTCGAACGCCGCCTCGAATTGCGTGATGACTTCCTGCGGGTAGCTGGACAGTACGACCACCTTCTCGGCGGCGCAGGCCAGTTGCGACATCAGCAGCAGGCAGGCGGTCAGGATCCATTTGATTTTTGACATGGCTATGCTCCTAGAATTTGAAGGTGGCGTTGGCGAAGTAATTGCGGCCTTCCATCGGATAGCCCTCGATCAGCATGTAGTTCTTGTCCAGCAGGTTGTTGACGCCGAATTCGGCAGACCATGCCTGGTTGAATTGGTACATGCCCTTGAGGTTGGCGATGCCGAAACCGCCGGCAAGCCTTTTGCCGTCTGAGGAACTGTAGCGAGACGAGTCCGCTTCCACGCTGCCGAGCAGGCTCAACGGCGCGCTGGCCTGCCATTTGGTATAGGCAAACAGCTTGCGGTTCGGCACATCGGTAAGAATGATGCTTGGGTTGCTCACGTTGGTGCGGATGAGCAGGGTGTAGTTGGCACCGATCTCCACGGTCTCCGTCAGCGTGTTGGTGACTCCGAGTTCCGTGCCCTTGGTGCGCACGTTACCGGCGTTCTGCATTTGCGTGCAGACTGTGGCCGTTGCGCCACACAACGTGACGGGTGTGATGGCGACAGCCTGGATCATGTTCTGCACGTCGTAGTAGAACACCGCCGCATCGAGCCTGGTATTGGGGGCGACGAGGCCCGAAGCACCGAGCTCATAGTTGGTTGAAGTTTCAGTTTGCAGTGCCGCGTTCGGTATCGCCGTACCGAGACGGTAGGAGTATCTGTCCTTGATGGTGGGGAAGCGGCTCTTGCGCGAAACGGTGGCGTGAATCTCGTCGGTGGCAGATGGCTGGTAGAACAATCCGAGCTGTGGGTTCCAAGCCGACGTATTGTCTTTCTGGAAATCGACGATCTGGCCGGCCAGGTA
>JAJXTT010000088.1 GCA_021783525.1 Pseudomonadota bacterium | reverse complement strand
ATGTGACCATGCGATTCCATCATGTGTACGGCATACAGACCGGCCAGAACGACCAGACCGGCAACGGCAAGCAACACGTAGTACAAACGGTTCTTGGCACGCAATGCGTAAAGATCAGCCATGTTCAAAGTCCTTGGTAACGGATGCCAGGGTTCAATTGCAGATCTGCGCGAACCTGAACGGAGGCGACGCTGCGTAACTTCTGGGCAATCTCGCTGTTCGCATCATTCAGATTGCCGAACAGTATGGCTTTGTTCGGGCAGGCTTGCGCACATGCAGGTTGCTGTCCTTTGTCGATACGGTGCACGCACATGGTGCAGGACTCGACCGTGCCCTTGCCGCGCGGCACGTCCGGATTCTGGTCATGCAGCGGCTCGTGCACGAAAGAGCGGGCTTTGTACGGACAGGCCATCATGCAATAGCGGCAACCGATGCAGCGATGCTTGTCGACCAGAACGATTCCGTCCGCACGCTTGAACGAAGCACCGGTCGGGCAAACGTCCACGCAGGGCGGTTCCTCGCAATGCTGGCACATCATGGGCAGGGACGTCTCGTGCCCGTTGCTGATATCCTTGATATCGATCTTGCGCATCCATTGGGAATCGGTAGGTAACGTTCCTCCCGACAAGCCATTCTCCTTGTTGCATGCCGTGACGCAATCGTTGCAGCCGGTCTTGCATTGTGCGGTATCGATCAGCATGCCCCAGCGCACCTTGCTGCTGGCCGCTTCTGTTTTGCCTTGCGCCGTATCGAACAACAGCATCCCGGGCGCGATTGCGACTGCTGCCGCGCCGAGGGACGTCTTCAGAAACTGCCTGCGTTGTGTATCGAGATCGCTCATTTCTCATCCTTCTTCGCGAGCGCAACCCTGCGTTTGCTGGCATGGCATTCGAAGCAATCGATCTTTACCGCCTCATAGCGGTGGCAACCGGCACAAAAACTGTCCTCGCGCGCGATCACGCTGTCGTCTTTCAGGCTGGCATGACATTCCACGCAGTTTTTCAGGCTGATCTGCTCGTCGCGTATCCCCTTGCGCACCGCCTCGTCGCGTTGATGAATGAGCAGGTGCATATGGTTCTTGCGCATCCACTGGGGGTCTCGTACACACTGCCCGCCTTTGCCGATATCCAGCTTGGGCGCGTTCGCCTCGGTAGCCCAGGCCAGCGGGATGCAAAGGCAAAGCAACAGGGAGACGAGCAGCTTCATTATTCGCCCAAACCCATCTGGATGTAGCCAGTCGGACACACATCGGCACAGATGTGGCATCCGATGCACTTGTCATAGTCGGTGGCTACGTAGCGGCCCAAAGTAGATTCGGTCTTCTTGACGCGATAGACGGCGGTCTGCGGGCAATACACAACACAGTTGTCGCACTCGAAACACATTCCGCAGCTCATGCAACGCTTGGCTTCGGCAACGGCTTGTTTCTCGTCCAGCACGCCCAATCGATCCTGGAAGTTGCCCAATGCACTTTCCTTATCCAGAGTGATCACTGCTCGCTGGTTGCGGGGCACATAAGAGAAGTGTCCGAGGAACAGCTTGTCATGCGGAATGATGTAGCGATCCGAACGGTCGTCGAAGTTATGCACGGCGACGTTGGAATTGCAGGTGCCGCGCATCGGCTCATGATTTTCTTTGGGCTCCAGCCCCTTTTCCGCCAGCTTCCTGATCAAGTCGAATTGGTGTGCGTCGATCTTGGGGCGTTTTTCCAGCTCCTGGCCATTCATGTAGTGATGGATACCGTCGGCAGCGATGGAGCCATGTCCGATCGCGGTGGTGAGCAGATGCGGCCGGATCACATCGCCGCCGGCGAACACGCCGGGCTGTCCATTCACGACATAATTCCGGTCGGTCGAGACGGCACCCTTGCCATTGTTGAATTGCTCCAGGCCGGTGAAATCGACGGCCTGCCCGATCGCGGACACGATCAGATCGGCTTCGATGTCATGTTCGCTGCCTTCGATGTTCTTGATCTCCAGCTTGCCGCCCGCCATCTTGGCTTCGCACTTGGCCACTCTTAGCGCGGTAGCGCGGCCATTTGCATCGCGCACGATGCCAACCGGTGCCAGACTGCCGATAATCTGGATACCTTCGGCCAGTGCCTGCTCAATCTCGTGCTTGTTGGCCTGCATCTTGTCGATGTTGAAAATCGAGGTCAGCGTGACCTCCGCGCCTTGCTTCACGGAGATGTCCGCCACATCGTGTGCCAGTCTTCCGGCGATGGCGAGTTCGGCATCGGTTGGCTTGGCGTGCTCGATGTGGCCGAGACGGCGCGCGACTGTCGCCACGTCGATGGAAGTATCACCACCGCCAACCACCACCACGCGCTTGCCGACATGCTGCAGACGTCCGTCGTTAAAGGCTTTCAGGAAAGCCGTCGCAGTCACCACATTGGGGGCCGCACTGTCCGCGATGGGCAGGGCACGACCGGCCTGAGCCCCCATGCCGAGGAACACCGCGTCGAAATCCTTGCGGATCTGCTCCATGGTGATGTCGGTACCTACGCGTGTCTTCATGCGTGTTTTCACGCCCAGATCGAGAATCCGCTGGATTTCCGCATCCAGTACATCGCGCGGAGTACGGAAGCCGGGAATACCGTAGCGCATCATCCCGCCCAGGAATTCATGTTCATCGAACACGGTAACTTCGTGTCCTTTCAAGGCTAATTGATAGGCGCAGGACAAGCCGGCCGGGCCGCCACCCAGAACGGCAACTTTCTTGCCGGTCGTGTGCGCGGGTTTGTTGAACTTGAGCTTGTTGGCGATCGCATATTCGCCCAGGAAATGTTCGACAGAATTGATGCCGACGTGGTCTTCCACTTCGTTGCGGTTACAACCTGTCTCGCAGGGTGCCGGGCATACGCGCCCCATCACCGACGGGAACGGGTTGGCCTCGGTCAAGCGACGCCATGCGTACTCTTGCCAAGGCATCGTCGGTTTGCCGTCGGCGCCGACGGGCGGCTTTTCTGTGCCGCGCACGATGGCCAGATAGCCCCGGATGTCCTCACCTGCCGGGCAGCTGCCCTGGCATGGGGGTGTGGATTGTATATAGGTCGGGCACTTGTAGGTATAGCTGGCCTGGAAGATTTTCTCGTTCAGGCGGCGGACTTTATTATCTCCATCCTTGTAACGACGGAATGTGATTTTCTGCGGGGTTTCGCTCACTACTGACATTTGCTTATCTCCTCTTTATTTCGGTCCTAACTGGATCGCATTGCTAACCAGTTGATGCACACCGCCCACCATCTTCCTGTCGAAACCGTAGATGGGCATTATTTTGGTAAATTGAGCCTTGCAGATGGCGCAAATGGTCGCCATGAAATTGACGCCATGCTCATCGACTGCCTGCTGCAATACTTCCATGCGCGGCAGCGCCCCCTTGACGCGCAGTTCGAGCAGATCGTCGGTCAGCAGTCCACCGCCGCCGCCGCAACAGAATGTCTGTTCGCGGGTGGTGCTGGGTGCCATCTCGACGAAATTGTTGGCAACCGCCCTGATGATATTGCGCGGGATCTCGAATTGCCCGCCGGGCAGATCGCCCATGCGCGATCCACGCGCCACGTTGCAGGAATCGTGGAATGTGATGATGTGCTTGTCGTTCGCCGACTTGTCGAAGGTCAGACGGTTATCCTGAATCATGTCCCACGTGAACTCGCAGATATGGGCGGGCTGCTTGTAGCGATGATCCAGTTGCTTTTGCAGCATCTGGGCAAAATGGTCATTGGGGTCAGCCCCCTCTCCGACCCCAGTCAGCGTATTCCAGAAGCTGTACGCCACACGCCAGGCATGACCGCATTCGCCAACCACGATGCGTTTAACGCCCAATTCCAGCGCCGCCTGACGGATGCGCAATGCAATGGTGCGCAGTTGATCGTAATTGCCGATGAACATGCCGAAATTACCTGCCTCTGACGACATCGACGATAGTGTCCAGCTGGTGCCCGTGGCATGAAATACTTTCGCGTAACCGATCAGGCTGTCGATATGAGGCTCGGCAAAAAAGTCGGCAGACGGCGTGATGAGCAGCACTTCCGCACCTTTCACGTCCATCGGGAAGCGCACATCGATGCCGGTCGCATCTTTCACGTCTTCTTCCAGACCTTCCAGCGTATCGCTCAGAGCAGGGCCCGGCAGACCGAGATTGTTTCCGATCTTGTGTACCTTGCCGATAATCTCGTTGGAGTATTTCTGTCCGTAACCGACAGAATCGAGAATCTCGCGCGCGGCCATGGTCACTTCGGCGGTGTCGATGCCGTAAGGACAGAAGACCGAGCAACGGCGACATTCGGAGCATTGATTGAAATAGTTGTACCACTCGTCCAGCACTTCGCGCGTCAGATCGCGCGCACCAACAAGTTTGGGGAACAACTTGCCGGGCAGGGTGAAGTAGCGGCGATAAACGCTGCGCAGCAGGTCCTGGCGTGCCACCGGCATGTTCTTCGGATCCTGCGTGCCGATGAAATAATGGCATTTGTCGGAGCAGGCGCCGCAATGCACGCATGCATCCATGAATACTTTGAGCGAGCGGTACTTGGAAAGCAGCTGGCCCATTTTCGCGATGGCGCGGTCATGCCAGTCCTCCACCAGCTGGCCGGGGAAGCCGAGCGCTTCGTTGAGCTTGTCGCCTGCAACAAATGGCCCCTTCCCCTCCATCGCTCCCGGCTTCAATGCGGGGATGATGGGGATGACGCGATAGGCCGGTGCCGTAATGTCCGCCATGCTATTTCTCCGATTCCAACTTGGCAGCCCATGCGCTCAGATGGCGCTTCTCGCGTGGGTCGTCCTTCTGATTGCGTGTCGGTGAAAAAAAGACTCCTGGCGCGTGCAGCAGTTTGCTGTTGGGGAACACGACCAGGAGTGACACAACCAACGACAGATGAACCACTAACAACAGATCGGCAGGAAGCACTCCAACATCAAAATGCATCAAACCGAGGAAATATGATTTCACAGCGATCACATCAGTGTGCGCAGCGAATTTCATCATCAAACCTGACGCGGCTATGCCAATGAGCAACACTAGCATCAGATGATCAGACGGTGTCGAGATGTACCGGATGCGCTCGACTAACAAACGGCGAGCCCAAAGTCCGCACAACCCCAACAACATGGTGATGCCCGCATACATCCCGAACGGCTGGATGAACGCGACCCATTCCCAAACTGGCTCGGTGAAATAGCGCAGATGACGCAGGATCACCAATGCCAGACTGGCATGGAACAACCAGCCGAAACCCCATATCCACAAATTGGCCTTGAACAGGCTTTCAAAGAAAACCACTTCGCGCGTCATGCGCAACACCACGCCACCTGTGGTGGTGGGCGCAGGTGTTGTCGGTATCTTCAGCGGAGCCGGGGTGCGGGCATAGGTACTGATACGATAGAGCAGCCCTACGACAAGCAACAGCGTCGCGAGATAAAACAGAATCGCAAAAACGATGCTCGCCATGAGAGTGTCCCTATCGCCTGACCTTGATTAAACGCAACCGGTAGGTTTGGGCAGACCGGCGATCTTGCATGCCTGCTTGCCTGGACCGTATGGGAACAGGCCGTACAGGTACTCGCTGTTGCCTTTTTCAGCACCGAGCTTCTTGCCGATGGCCTTGGTCAGCACGCGCACTGCCGGAGCGATCTGGTATTCCTCGAAATACTCGCGCAGGAAATTGACGACTTCCCAGTGCTGATCGGTCATGGTGACGTTCTCAGTCTGTGCGATGTAATTCGCGACTTCGGTATTCCAATCGGCCAGGTTGGTCAGATAACCTTCTTCATCTGTTTCGTAGCTTTTGCCGCCTACTTCGATTGTTGACATGCTGTTTCTCCTTCTGTTTGTTACTGATTAAAGCCAGGATTGGCAGGTTTTGTTACTGCTAGTCAGATCGACGAAACCGCCATAATCGACTGGTGAAACACCTTCGATGAGCCGGTCGCCCAATCCGCGCGCTTCGAGATCCGGCATCAGGACGTGTACCTTGAACCGGCCCATCGCGGCGCGCAGCTTGGTTTCCCCGGCGTTGCCTCGCGTCGCCGCGTAGACCGCATCTTCGATGAGCAGAATGTCTCCGCCCGTCGCCGTATTCAAACAACTGTCCAGCGAGACACTGGTCAGGGGCGATTTATTGATGATATGTAACATGCGTCCTTCCCCTTAGAAACTCAAGACCACGTCTTGCTCGTCCATCAGTTTGCCCATCTCGGCACGGCTGAGCAATGTGACGGGTACCAAAAAATCTTCCTCGGTCAGACCACGCGCCTCCATGGCTTCTTTATCCACGTACAGTTTCTCGATGTCGTAGTCTTCCAGGGCACGATAAGCAGGCGAGAAATTCTTGGTCTCTATCCCCTTTGTCTGCTGCCCCTTTTTCAGCTGGTACACGCCGTCATCCAGAAATGCCAGTGAAACATCCTGGTCAAATGCCGCCGTGATCAAGACCACCTCCAGCGATTCCAGCGCGTAGATCGTGCCGTAAGGCGCCTTGCGATTGACGAACATGAATTTTTTCGCATCACTCATTCCGTCTCTCCTTAATCGCCGAAGGTGACCAGACGGTCACACTTGATTCCGGCTTCCACCAGTTGCCCCAGCCCGGAGATGCGGAAACCCTGGGCCAGGTTCTCTTCTTTGATACCGCGACGCAAAGCCGCAGCAACGCAAACCACCAGATCCACCTTGTGCTCTTCAGCCAGTTTTGCCCAGCGATTCACAATATGCCGGTCATCCTGCGGCGGCTCCGTCAACTTCGATGCGTTGTTGACGCCATCGTGGTAGAAGAACACGCGCCATACTTCGTGCCCTTTGGCAATGGCAGCCTTGGCAAACAGATAAGCCGAATCGCTGGCTTGATGCTGGTATGGCCCCTCGTTGACGACAATTCCGAATTTCATCAAGAACTCCCCGCTTAGAAGCGAATATGCGTCGAAGCGTTCAGGTTGGAACGCGAACCGCGCCAATCGTCGATCAGATACTTGGTGAACGGCAAACCGGTCTTTTCAAAGAAGCGCGGCCAGCCGATACGATCGATCCAGTCTGCCATACGTTCCCAAGGACGGGCATCCGCCTTGTAAACGCGAAGGATGTTCTTTACTGCTGCGCCGACTTCGGGCCAGCGCGGAGCATTGTTCGGATATCCGGATGCGACCATCTTCATGAAAGTCGGCTTGCCGCGC
>JAJXTT010000087.1 GCA_021783525.1 Pseudomonadota bacterium | reverse complement strand
ATGAAGCGCAGCGTGGTCGTTTGTTCCACTGGCTGGTGCGTCGGTCCATCTTCGCCGAGGCCGATGGAATCGTGGGTGAACACATAGATCACGCGCTGTTTCATCAATGCCGACATGCGCAATGCATTGCGGGCATATTCCGAGAACATCAGGAAGGTGCCGCCGAAAGGCAACAGTCCGCCGTGCAACGCCATTCCGTTCATGATGTGCGACATGCCGAATTCGCGCACACCGTAGCTGATGTAGTTGCCGGGCTTCTTGGCGGATACATGATGCGCGCCAGTCCAGTTGGTCAGGTTGGAACCGGTCAGGTCGGCCGAACCGCCGAGGAATTCCGGCAAGGCCGGCACCAGTGCATTGATCGAATTTTGCGAAGCCTTGCGCGTGGCGATGGTCTCCGCCTTTTCATTTGCCTGTGCAATCGCCTTGGCTGCGTGCTCGGCCCAATTGGACGGCAGATCGCCGTTCATGCGGCGCTGGAACTCCGCCGCTTCCTTGGGAAACGCCTTCTTGTATTCGGCGAACTTGTTGTTCCACAGCTTTTCCAGGCCTTCACCCTTGGTCCGGGCATCCCATGCTTCATATACGTGAGCCGGAATTTCGAACGGGGGATATTTCCAGCCAATGTGCTCGCGCGTTGCCGCGACCTCATCGGCGCCCAAGGCTGCGCCATGCACATCGTGCGTGCCCTCCTTATTGGGGGAGCCGGCACCGATGATGGTCTTGCAGCAGATCAGCGAAGGTTTGTCGGTCACCGCCTTGGCAGCGTTGATCGCCTTGTTGATTTCATCCGGGTCGTGGCCTTGCACGTCGGCAATGACGTGCCAGCCGTAAGCTTCGAAACGTTTCGGTGTATCGTCGGTAAACCAGCCATCGGTGTGGCCATCGATGGAAATGTTGTTGTCGTCCCAGAACGCGATCAGTTTGCCCAGGCCCCACGTGCCGGCCAACGCACAGGCTTCGTGCGAGATGCCTTCCATCATGCAGCCATCGCCCATGAATACATAAGTATGGTGGTTGACGATCTCGTGTCCCGGTTTGTTGAATTCGTTGGCCAGCAACTTCTCGGCCATCGCCATGCCAACAGCGTTGGTGATGCCCTGGCCGAGCGGCCCGGTAGTCGTTTCGACACCTACGGTATAGCCATATTCGGGGTGGCCGGGCGTTTTGGAGTGCATTTGACGGAAACGCTTCAGCTCGTCCATCGGCAGGTCATATCCCGACAGGTGCAACAATGCATAAACCAGCATGGAACCATGTCCGTTGGATTGCACGAAACGGTCGCGATCCGCCCATTTTGGATTAGCCGGATTATGGCGCAGATGGTGATTCCACAGAACTTCGGCGATTTCCGCCATGCCCATTGGAGCGCCGGGGTGGCCGGAGTTGGCCTTTTGAACGGCATCCACCGCCAGCATGCGAATCGCGCCGGTGATGTCATTGAATTTCGGGGGGGTTACGTTACGTGCCGCAGTCATTTTCCTGCCTCCTAAAAAACTTCCCTAAGCCTAAGCCAAGTAAGATACTAAAATAAATTTATATTGATTATTAATTTCAACGAAAGGCGCCGATTATGCCTTAAGGCCCTGCCGTAGAGCAACAACGGCCGGGCGCAACGCAAGGTTTCCGGGCGTTATTGAATGTCGCTTGAGCCTTTTTTAAGGGGTTTTATCCCCAATTGTTTGAGTTTTCGGTAAAGATGCGTGCGTTCTATGCCGGCCTTTTCTGCGATGCGGGAGATGTTTCCATTCTCTTTTTGCATCTGGTAATTGAAATATAAGCTGTCAAAATGCTCCCGCGCTTCGCGTAATGGCAAGTCCAGGGGCAGGGACATCTGGGTACGGACTTCGCTATCGGAGATCTTGGATCTACTTTCCTGCGGTTTGTGCGAGCCGATTGCAGGCACTCCGTGCTGGATCGCCTTTTCCACGGAAGCCAGCAGTTTTTGCAGTGCGATAGGCTTTTCCAGAAAATCCGATGCACCGATGCGCATCGCCTCCATTGCCGTTTCTATCGTCCCGTGCCCCGACATCATGATCACAGGCATGGTTAACTGATCGCGTTCAACCCATTCCTTAAGCAGGGTCAGGCCGTCCGTATCCGGCATCCAGATATCCAGCAGAACCAGATCTGGAACGTGTTGCTCGCGGAAATGCCTTGCTTGAGTGGCATTTTCCGCCAGATGGATGCGATAACCCTCGTCGAACAGTATTTCGGAAAGCAACTCGCGAATACCCACCTCGTCGTCCACTACCAGAATATTTTTTGTCGCCATTACACTATCTCCGTTTCCGTTACAGCCAAAGGCAATACCACACTTACACAAGTCCCTCCCGGCGGCTGGCTTTCTATTGTTATTTTTCCACCGTGCTCCTCAACGATCTTCTTCACGATAGCCAGGCCAAGCCCGGTTCCCCTCTGTTTGGTCGTCATATACGGTTCGAACAGTCTTCCCAGCATATGCTCCGGTATGCCGCTACCGTTATCTTTCACCATCAGTTTCAATGCACCATCGGGGGTATTCTCGGTAGAAAGCACAATCTGTGGATGTTCCGCTTGCTGCAAGGCATCGTGTGCGTTCTGCAACAGGTTATGGATCACCTGGCGCAATCGGGTCGCGTCGCCCTTCAGCAAGGTATGTTGCGCATCAAGCTTCAGGGTGATCGGGTTGCTGTTTGCTTCGTACAATCCCATCACTTCCATCAAGAGCTGGTGCATGTCCAGTTCGACCAGGCGCGCTGCCGGCGCGCGTGCATAGTCGGCAAACTCGGTGACCATGTTCTTCATCGCGGAAACCTGGCTGACGATGGTCTGGGTCGCGCGTTGCAGCAGTTGCGCATCCTGATCGCTCAGCTTGCTGTGCAGTTTGTGCTGAAGTCGTTCTGCCGAGAGCTGTATCGGGGTGAGGGGGTTTTTTATTTCATGTGCCAATCGCCGGGCAACCTCGCCCCACGCTGCCTGGCGCTCCGCCTGCAGCAGATGTGTTATGTCGTCGAACACCACCACGTAACTGCTGTCTTCCTCCATCGTGGATAACCGTGTTCCGCGCAAGAGCAGGATCTGGTCGCCATTTTTGCTCATGCGCTCGATTTGTTGCCTCCACTCATGCTGGGACGATTCATCGAAGCCCTGCATTACCGCACCGATGAACGGCCGTAGCAAAATATGCTCGGCGGCGATCTCCGTAAGGGTTTTGCCTTCGATGTCCTGCAGCGTCACGCCCAGAATCTGATTCGCGCTGGGGTTGGAGGAGCGCAGCCGATGTTGTTCATCGACCACCAATACGCCCGACGACAGGTGCGCCAGCACGCTTTCCAGATATAGCTTGGCATTCTCCACTTGCTGTTGTTGCTGTTCTCCCATCCGCTTCGCGTCGGCCAGATATCGGGTCATCTGGTTGAACAATCCGGTCAGTGCGCCCAATTCGTCGCGGCTCTGCACCGGATAATTGCCGGTGAAGTCGCCCTTTGCCACGGCCAACGTCCCGGCCGCCAGGGCTGCAAGCGGCGCGCTGAGTTGTTCGCTCAAATAGAATGCCGCCGAACTGACACTTAATAATACGATCAGGAGCGATAAAGTGAGCGTGACGCCGTACAGCCGTTTAAGTCCGAGTCGAGATAACGATAGTTCCTGATAGTCGCGGTATACCGCTTGTACCGTCTCCGCATTTTCGGCAATCTGCCTGGATACCGGTTGCGTGAATTGCAGCGTCCTGCGTTCCCCTTTCCACAGCGAGGATTTCATCGGAATCAGCACGCGCAGGATCAGTTGATCGTCCGGCAGGACCTCTACGGTGCTGTAGCCATCCTTTTCCCAAGCCTGCTGCATCAATTCGACGGATGGTATTTCCGTATCGTTCCTGTTCCTGTCGCTGCTTGCAAACGCCAGCAGTTGACCTTTGCTTCCGAATACCGCAGCTTCTTGTGCCCCACCCTCCTTGATGAGGCGCGCCAATGTATCGTTATGGCGCCGCTGGTCCTGTTCACCCAGAATCATGGCGACCAGATGGCCCTTCTTTCCCAATTCGGCGAGCCCGTTCTCCAGCGAACTGCGCCCGAGATTCAAGCCTCCTTCCAGGGCCTTTTCCACCCGCACGTCGAACCATGATTCGATACTTTTGCTTAGAAACTGTACCGAAACCGCGTAAACCAGAAATCCGGGCATGATTGCGATCACCGAGAAGATCATGACCAGCCGCAATGTCAGTTTTGCACCGTATACCTGCTGTTTGAGTTTGTTGCGCAACTGCCACACTTGTGAGGCCACCAGGCCCGCCAGACCCAGCGCGAGGGCACCGGTCATCATCAATAACACGTAGTAGTTGTGCGAGAATAGTTCCGTATTGGCGCTGGCGCTGGACAGCAGATACAGGAGAGCCGTGCCGACGATGCCGCTGATGATGACCAGATACTTCATGGCTTGGCCTCGGCTTCAACGGGCGTGATTTGCCAACGATACGGTTCGGACTCCAGTTTCCAGTCTTCATTGGTCAGCGCATTGACCTGCAGCGGCTTGGGCAATTGTGTCACGTCCAATTTCATCTGCACGAAAGCGGAACAGCATTCGCTTCCTTTTTTCAATAGCCGTGAGAAATATCCGCCGCCCTTTTTGTCCAGCAGTTCAATCGGCACAGGCGGTGCACTTTGGTGCCCAAGTACTTGTAGAGCGTCCTTCAGGTCGTTGAAACTCTGAAACAGGGAACCGTGAGTGATCCGGTATTGCTGTGTTAGCGCGTTGAAAGAGAGCTTGGCGACCTGCTCGTCTCGGGCGACGTCGGTATCCAGCCAATACCAGCGTGAGCGATTGATGGTCAATTCGCTGACAAAATACAGCGTCACTCCGTGTTTCAGGGCCATCTCGATCATCGGAGACAGTTGGATGTCGAAGTCGACGGATATGCGATAGCCTTCGTCGGTCAGACGAGCCTCGGCCTTGCTTATGCTGATACCTTCCGCGGTTGCGATGGATGCGCACAAGCTCAAGCCGATCACCCAGAGCGACCGATACAACCACTCAAGCTTGTTTGTGCAGCAGCGCATAAAAGAACCCGTCGTGGTCTTCGTTTGGCAACAACTGACCGTCAGACATGCCCGGTACAGATATTCCTGATCGTACCGCATCGCCGTGCTGCGATAAAAACGCCGACACTACCTGCTCGTTCTCGCGAGCAAAGATGGTGCAGGTCGCATATAGCAATTTACCACCTCTCTCCAGCAACGGCCACAATGACTCCAGTATCTGTTCCTGCTGTGCCGCGAAGCTTTCTATGTCCTCCGGCCTGCGCAGCCACTTGATGTCTGGATGACGGCGAACCACCCCGGAAGCAGAGCAGGGTACGTCTGCCAGGATGCGCTGAAATGGCTTGCCATCCCACCAGTCTTCCGGCTTTGCCGCATCGCCACAGGTTATCTCGGCTTTCATGTGCAATCGTTGCAGGCTTTCACGTACCCGTTGCAGACGCTGTTCTTTTTTATCCAGGGCCACCACGTCAATCTCTGCCAATTCCAGCAAGTGTGTAGTCTTGCCCCCCGGCGCTGCGCAAGCATCCAGCACGCGCATGCCGTCCTCGACGTCCAGCAGTCTTGCGGCATATTGCGCGCCCGCATCTTGCACCGATACCCAGCCCTCGTTGAATTTGGGCAGGCGGTCTACCGGCACCGGGCGTTCCAGCTTCAGGGCGCCCGGCTCGATGATCTGGGTCATAATGTCTTGCGACGCCAACATTTTTTGATACTCAGCTACGCTTGCATGCCGCGCATTTACACGGAGGGTCATAGGCGGATGTCGATTTCCGGCTTCCAGGATCTCATGGGCCCTTGTTCCGTATTGTGCTTTTACAGCGTCGATCCACCATTTCTGGTACGCGTAGCGGCTTTCCTCTTCTTGATCGGCAGTCTCCTGCAATTCCGGCTGCCTGCGTAAATAGTTGCGCAGTACTGCATTGACCAAACCGCTGGCTGCGGGATTGCTACACTTTGCGGCTTTTACGGCCTGGTCGACGACCACATGCGCGCCCGCCTTGGTGTATTGCAACTGGTACATTGCAACGAGCAGCAAGTTCCGCAGCGCCGTGTCTTGCACGGGCCGGTCCAGCAGGCTGTCCAGCATGAAAGCCAGCCGCGAGTAATGGCGCAGTGTGCCATAGCAGAGATCCTGCAGTGCCCCACGCTCCTGCGCGGTGTCGAATTTTCTGCTTAGCGCTTCACTCAAGACCTGCGTGAGATTGCGCCCGCCATGAACAACATTGTCGACTATCTTTCCAGCTTCCAGTTGAATGAGCTGCATGGTCAAATTGTACTGAACCGATCGCCAACTTTAACGGGAAAGCTTTGAACGAATTGCGCGACGGGAAGGGCCTTTCCCCCCGGTTTCTGCAAAATCTCCAGCCCAAGTACGCCTTTTCCGCATGCAACGCGAATTCGATCTTTATCCACCGCGACTACTGTGCCGGCTGCAGCAGCTTCCGCGCCCGAATCCAGGCTCGCCCGCAATATCTTGATCTGCGTCCCTTCAAATAGCGCATAAGCGGTCGGAAACGGAAAATATCCGCGTACGGCTCTTTCCAGTTGCTTTGCGTCCTGGGTCCAGTCAAGTTGTGCCTCAGCCTTGGTCAGTTTCGCGGCGTATGTTGCCTGCGACGTATCCTGTTGTTCCGGACGCAGCTTGCCAAGTTCCATTGCCTGCAGAGCTTCGATGACGGCTTGTGCCCCCAGTTCGGCCAGTTTGTCATGCAGGCTCTGCGACGTCTCGGTTGGTTCGATCCTGCACACTTTCTTTAGCAGGATTTCGCCAGTATCGAGGCCCTCATCCATCTGCATGATCGTGATGCCGGATTCGGCATCACCCGCCAGGATGGCGCGTTGTATGGGCGCAGCGCCACGCCAGCGCGGCAACAGCGAGGCATGGATGTTCAGGCAACCATGTCGCGGCAATTGCAGTACCGCCTTCGGCAAGATCAGGCCATAAGCCGCAACGACCATGACGTCGGCATCCAATCCGGCGATGGTCTGTTGTATTTCTGCATTTTTCAGGGTCGTGGGTTGCAGGACGGGCAGCGCATGCTGCATCGCCAACTGCTTCACCGGGCTGGCCGTCAGGTGCATGCCTCGGCCCGACGGCCGATCCGGCTGGGTTAACACGGCAACAACGTTATGTCGTTTGATCAGCGCGGC
>JAJXTT010000086.1 GCA_021783525.1 Pseudomonadota bacterium | reverse complement strand
CCGAGGGCAGCGAGAGCACGGTAAGCCAGTACGACAAGGACGACGTGGAAGCCGTCGGCCTGGTGAAGTTCGACTTCCTGGGCTTGCGCACGCTGACCATTATTGATTGGGCGGTGCGGTACATCAATGGACTGAGGATACGGGATACAGGATACGGGATACAGGGAGAAGGCAGCGATACACCGGGGGCCGCGGGTTCTACTGTATCCCGTATCCCGTATCCTGAATCCTTCAACATCGACACCATCCCCCTCGACGACAAGGAAACCTACGACCGCATCTTCAAGACGGCGAACACGACCGCCGTTTTCCAGTTCGAATCGCGCGGCATGAAGGACACGCTGGTGAAGGCGAAGCCGGATTGCCTGGAAGACCTCATTGCCCTGAACGCCCTGTACCGGCCGGGCCCGATGGATTTCATTCCCGACTTCATCAACTGCAAGCACGGGCGCCAGCAGGTGATCCTGCCGCATCCGCTGCTGGAGAAGGTGGTCGGCAATACCTACGGCATCATGGTGTACCAGGAGCAGGTGATGCAGTCGGCACAGGTGGTGGCGGGATACAGCCTGGGCGGCGCGGACATGCTGCGGCGTGCGATGGGCAAGAAGAAGCCGGAGGAGATGGCCGAGCAGCGCGGCATTTTCGTGGCGGGCGCCGCCAAGAACGGCATCGACGAGAAAAAGGCGAACGAGATCTTCGACACGATGGAGAAGTTCGCGGGATACGGCTTCAACAAATCGCACGCCGCAGCGTATTCCCTCGTGGCGTACCAGACCGCGTATCTCAAATGCCATTACCCGGCCGCGTTCATGGCATCGACCATGACCTCGGAAATGGTGAACACCGACAAGGTCAGTTTCTTCTACCAGGATACCGTGCAGCAAGGGCTGACCATCCTGGCGCCGGACATCAATTCTTCGTGCTTCCGTTTCCAGCCGGTGGATGCAAAGACGATTGCCTATGGATTGGGTGCGGTCAAGGGCGCCGGCGAGGCTGCGGTCGAGAACATCGTCGCGGCGCGTGCCGCGGGGCCGTTCAAGGACCTGTTCGATTTCTGCCATCGCGTGGACAAGCGCATCGTCAACCGCCGCGCCATCGAGGCATTGATCAGGGCGGGCGCGTTCGACCGCATCAACGACCATCGCTACCAGCTGCTTGCCTCGCTGGATGCGGCCATGGGCAGCGCGGAGCAGAAAGCGCGCGCAGCGAACCAGAACAGCCTGTTCGGCGACGACGAGGCGCACGCCATGCCGGTGCAAATGGCGGATGTGCCGCGCTGGAAGATGCGCGAACAATTGGCGCAGGAAAAGACCGCGCTGGGGTTTTACCTGAGCGGGCATCCGTATCAGGAATTTGCGTCAGAGTTGTCGCACTTCGTGAAACACAAGCTGGCAGACATCACGCCGACCATGGTGCAGCCGCCGAGCGGCAACGGCGGCGGGCGTCGCAACAATGCGGTTCCGTTGGTGCTGGCGGGCATGGTCGGTGGCGTGCGCATCCTGCAGACGCGGCGCGGCAAGATGGCGGTGGTGACGTTGGACGACGGCAGCGCCCAGCTCGAGATGACCGTGTTCAACGACATCTATGAAACGAACCGCCCCTGGATACGCGAAGACGAATTGCTGGTCGTGCGCGGCAAGGCCAGTCTGGACGAATATTCCGGCAACATGCGAGTGACCGCCGAGGAACTGTTCGATTTTGCGTCCGCCCGTGCCGCGTTCGCCAAGCGACTGGATATCTTCTGTTCCATCGACGACAAGGTGCGAGTCCCGCAACTGGCGGAAATCCTCAAACCCTACCGCGGCGGCCAGTGCCCGGTACAGATCAATTACCGCAATCTCATCGGCAGCGCCCCGCTGCGACTCGGCGATCCGTGGCAGGTCACTTTGCCGGACGAATTGCTCGACGGATTGCGCGCGATGTGCGGTGCGCAGAACGTACAGGTCGTCTACGCATAACCCTGCTTTTTGCTCTGCTAAGGCCTTGTATCTCAATTAGTGTGTGCTACCGTACAGACTGTTTCAGTCCCGCCTTGTTACTCTTGCAGCCCGATGGGTTTGTGGGAGCTCGCGTTTCGCCGCAAGAGGTTCAGGGGTCAGCTGAAACAATGCCTCGATGCGCGCTGAGGCGTGAGTCAAATAATAAACAGGGACTCCGATGTCACACCACCATAACCCGAACCAGAATCGTCTGCTGGCCGCGCTGCGTCCGGACGAACTTCAGGAATTGCTTCCGCATCTGCAGGTTGTTCACCTCAAGGCTGGCGAGCAGCTTGCCAGGTCGGGCGAATGCCTGAACCACGTGTATTTCCCCATCGACAGCGCGATCTCGCTGTTCTACCGGCTGGAGAGCGGAGAGTCGGCCGGCGTCGCCGTGATCGGCAACGAGGGGATGTTCAGCGTGGCGCAGGTGCTGGGAGGGGCGGCAATGCCTTATTGGGCGACCGTGGAAACTTCCGGACACGTTTTCCAGGTGTCTGCGGATACGTTGCGGGAGATGAGCGGGCGTCTGGCGACCCTGTGCGACACCTTGCTGCTCTACGCGCAAGCCTCGCTGACCCAGATATCGCAGACGGTGGTGTGCGAAAAGCACCACTCTCTGACTCAGCAGCTGTGCCAGCATCTGCTGCTGATCAACGACAAGTCGCTTTCCGACGATTTCCGGCTCACGCATGAGGCGATCGCCAACATGCTGGGCGTGCGCCGGGAAAGCATCACCGAGACGGCGGGCGAATTGCGCGATCAGGGACTGATCGACTACAACCGGGGGCACATCAAGGTGTTGAACCGTCCCCGGCTGGAAGAGATGTGTTGCGAATGTTACGCGGTGGTGCGGGACGAGTTCACGCGACTATTGGGCGGAATGCGATAGCGTTCCCGCGCTGCGAATCAACGCTTTGTCGGGCGGGCTGTACATACAATGAACATACAACAACGATTGATCGACATCGCCACGCGCGACGTCACCTGCCTTCCGCTCGACTCCACCCTCGGCGAAGCTGCGCGCATCATGGCGCAGCGCCGCTTTTCTTCCGTCGTGGTGACCGACAAGGACAAACATCCGGTGGGCATCGTCACCGAGCGCAACATCCTGCACGCCATGCGTGCTTCTTCTCCGCTTGAAACCCCGTTGCGTACCGGCATGTCCGCGCCGGTCGTCGTCGTTCCCTGTGCGATGGACTGCCTGGACGCCTATCAGGTCTGTCTTCGCGAAGGGATCCGTCATCTGGTGCTGGTGGGTGACGATGGTGCGGTCGCCGGCGTGGTCAGCGAAACGGATTTTCGACTGCACCTGGATCTGAGTGCGCTTGCTGGACGCCGACAACTTATCTCGGTTGCGCAACGCGCCGTTCCGAGCCTGCCTCCCCACAGCAGCCTGATGCAGGGACTCAATCTGATGCAGGCTGAGGGCGCGAGCTGCGTGGTGGTGGTCGAAAACGAAAAGCCTGTGGGTATCGTGACCGAAAGGGATGTGGTGCGTTTCTATGCGAGCGAAGCGGAACGGGTCGCGATCCCGCTCGCTGACCTGATGACATCGCCGGTGCTGACGATCTCCAGCGACGCCACCATCAACCAGGCGGCCGAGCGGATGCTGGAAAAGAAAGTGCGGCATCTGGCGTTGATCGACGACACGGGCCGCCTGGTCGGCCTGGCCGACGAGCACGACCTGACCCGGACCATGGCATCCGGGCTGCTGGACGAGAAGTTCCAGGTGGACGAGATATTCCTGCGGACCTTCGTCGATACCATCCCCGACCTGGTCTGGCTGAAGGATACCGAAGGTGTCTATCTCGCATGCAACCGGCGCTTTGAACTTTTGTACGGCGCAAAGGAAAAAGACATCGTCGGCAAGACCGACCGGGATTTTGTGGACGCGGATGCCGCGGAGGCCTTTAGAAAGAACGACCTGAAAGCAATGCAGGAAGACCGGTCGATCTTCAACGAAGAATGGCTGACCTTCGCGGCGGACGGATACCGCGGATTGTTCGAGACCATCAAGACGCCGATGCGTGACGGCCGGGGACGGCTGATCGGGGTGCTGGGCGTGTCGCGCGACATCACCCGCCGCAAACAGACCGCGCAGCAGCTGGACAGCTATCGGCAACGCCTGGAAGGACTGGTCGTGGAAGAATCGACCAAGTTCCGTGCGCTGGTGGAACAATCGCTGGTCGGCATCTACATCATCCAGGACGGATTTTTCCGCTACGCCAACCCAGGTCTGCTCGACATGTTCGGCTACGATTCGGCGGATGAACTCGTTGACGTGATTCCTGCCATCCAGTTCGTCAAAGCCGAGGACAGGGCGCTGGTCGAGGAGAACCTCCGGCGCCGGTTCGACGGCGAGGTGAATGCGATGAGTTACAGCTTTACCGTCTACAAGAGGGATGGCACCGCGATGATTGTCGATGCGCATGGGCGCCGGATCGAGTATCAGGGGAGGCCTGCCGTCATCGGCACGCTGGTGGACATCACCGAGATGCGGCGCACCAGGGAAGAGCTCAGCCGCATGGTCGAGGAGAAATCGGCCAGACTGCGCCAGAGCGAGGAACTGCTGCGCACGCTGATCGAGGCGATCCCCGACCCCATCCAGTTCAAGGACGGCGAAGGGCGCTGGCTGGAATCAAACCAGTCCGCATTGCAGGCGTTCGGCCTGAAAGAGGCCGAATGGCGGGGCAAGACCGATCTGGAACTTGCCGATATTGCAGACGTGCATTACCGGGCCGCGCTGTTGCACCGCCACGAGACCGACAATGCAGCCTGGCGAAATGACGGCATTTCGCGCGCTGAAGAGATCGTTCCGCTGTCCGACGGCAGTGAACTGAATTTCGATGTCATCAGGAAGCCGTTGTTCGCCGAAGAGGGGCAGCGCAAGGGACTGGTCATCATCGGGCGCGACATCACCGACCTGAAGCGGGCGGAAGATGGATTGCGCATCACCGCGAGCGTGTTCGACAACAGCCAGGAAGCGATCGTCATCACCGACGCGGACAACCTCATCGTCAACGTCAACCCGGCATTCACGCATATCACCGGCTACAGCCGCGAGGAGGTGCTGGGTCGAAATCCCCGGTTGCTGAGTTCCGGCCACCAGGAGAGTACGTTCTACGACGATATGTGGGCGACGCTGAAGGAAGAGGGCGCCTGGCGCGGCGAGATATGGAACCGGCGCAAGAACGGGGAAATCTACGCCGAACTGCTTTCCATCTCGGTCATCCGCGACGATGCAGGAAAAGTGCAGCGCCATGTCGCGGTGTTCTCCGACATCACCTATTTCAAGGCGCATGAGGCAGAGCTGAGCCGTGTCGCAAATTACGATGCGCTCACGGGTATCCCCAACCGCCGACTGCTGGTGGATCGCCTCGGGCAATCCATCGCGCATGCGCGGCGCAGCGGCAGGATGCTGGCCATCTGCTACATCGATCTCGACGGTTTCAAGATTGTCAACGACCGCCACGGCCACGAGACAGGGGACCGGCTGCTGGTGGATATCACGCGGCGGCTGCACGAAATCCTGCGCGAGGGCGATACCCTGGCCCGCCTCGGCGGGGACGAATTCGTGGTGCTGTTCAACGAACTGTCCCATGAGTCCGAGTGCTTCCAGGTGCTGGACCGCATCACGCAGGCGATTGCGGCGCCCATGCAGATCGGCGGGTTCCAGGTCGCCGTGTCGGCCAGTATCGGCGTCACCTTTTACCCCGCCGACAATGAGGATGGCGATACCCTGCTGCGCCACGCCGATCAGGCCATGTACATCGCCAAGCAGAGCGGCAAGAACCGCTATCATCTCTATGATGCCGTTTACGACCAGCGCATGCGTTTGCTGCGCGAAACCAGGCAGCGCATTTCCCATGGGCTGGATGCGGGCGAATTCGAGTTGCACTACCAGCCCATACTGGAACTGGCCACCGGGCGGGTCGCCGCGGTGGAAGCGCTGATCCGCTGGAATCACCCGGAACGGGGCCTGCTGCATCCGGACGCATTCCTGCCCGGCATCGAGAATTCCGAGATCGAGATCAGGCTGGGCAACTGGGTGATGGATGCCGCACTGGCGCAGATCCGTATATGGATGCAGGCCGGTGTGGACATGCAAGTCAGCGTCAACATCTCCGCGGGCCATTTGCATTCCCCCGATTTTGTCGACGAACTGCAACACAGGCTGCGGCGTTATCCTGCATTGCCGCGCGGCAGCCTGCAGATCGAAGTGCCGGAGACGGCTGCGCTGGAAAATATCGTGCATTCCACCCGGATTTTCGCAGCCTGTCGCGATGCGGGTGTCGGGATTGCCATGGACGATTTCGGCACGGGTTATTCCGCCCTGGCTTGTCTGCGCGAACTCGGCGCAGAGACGCTGAAGATTGAACGGACCTTCATACAGGGCATGGCCACGAATGAAGGCGACCGGACGCTCGTGCAGGGAGTGATCGCGCTGGCAAAGGTATTCGGCCGGATGACAGTCGCAAAAGGTCTGGAAGATCCCCGGCTGGCCGGGGTTCTCGCCGGGATGGGTTGCGGGTATGCCCAGGGTTACGGCATCGCGCCCCCGATGTCCGCTGAAGAATTTCTTGCGTGGTACGGAAATCGTTGAGCGACGCGCCGCTTTTCAATTGTCCTTTCAGGTTACCCTCGATTTCTGTCAAGATTCATCCCGGATTCGGCGGGAAGCGGCAACAACGCGCCGCGGTTCCGGATCCGCCCACGATCATCCCTGTGCGTTGTCCTTGAATCCCGGCACGGGTTGAATTTGCAAGTTCAGATCAGGAGTGTCCCCAAATGACCAGGATCAACAAAGCGCTGCTCATGATTGTCATCTGGCTTGGTGTCGCCGCATGTTCCACGCCGCCGCCTGCCAAAGTGGAAAAAATGGCCGGGTGCATGTTTCCGGATTCCGACGATGCGGCTCCGCCGTGGGTATGCGGCGCACCCGTCGAAGGCATGGCAGCGGGCGCGGTCGGAGCGGCAGCGAGGTCGGATGCGGGCACTGCCTTCATGAAACAGATCGCCGCGAATGCGGCGCGTGCCGAGCTTGCCCAGACCATGAAAGTTCAAGTCGGGAACGTGGCCGCACAATACGCCGAAGCAAACGGTGCCGGGAGCAGGGAGGCCGTTGACCGCGTGCGCGTTTCGGTTGCCAGGCAGGTCACGGATCAAACGCTGTACGGCTCCAGAATATTCAAGAGCATCATCGCGCCGGACGGGGAGATGTTTGTTGTCGTGGGCCTGGATG
>JAJXTT010000085.1 GCA_021783525.1 Pseudomonadota bacterium | reverse complement strand
TTTCCTCGCGCTGAAGGGCAAGCACCATACAGTCCTTGTTGCTGTGATACAGCACGCTCAAAGGCTTGCCGGACAGGCTATCCGGAATCACGATTTCTTCCATGCGCAGCTTGCTGTCGGATTTCAACATCTCGTCGAGGAAATTCATCACGTTTGGTCGCACCATGGCGGAAACGATGCGCAAGCCTCCGCTGAAGTCCGGCGAAATGACTTCGTCCGCCCCTGCGCGCCGCGTCTTTTCCGCGTTTTTGGGCGCATGGCAGCGCGCCACCACACGCACTTTCGGATTGAGTTGTTTGGCGCTCAGACTGATGACGAGATTGGCACTGTCATCGTGTGCCACGGCAAACACACCCTTGGCGCCGGTCACTCCGGCTGCCAGCAGCACGTCGTTGTCTGTCGCATCCCCATGCAGATAGAGTTGCGCCGGGTGGGTCGCCAGGTACTGATGGATGTTGCCGAGGTCGTTGTCGATGATGACGGACGGACGCCCGGTCAGCTCCAGATCGTGTGCTACATTGGTTCCCACCAGCCCGACTCCGCAGACGATGTAATGATTCTTCAGTTGGCCTATCCTTGATTTCATCTTCTTTCTCCGCCGAGAGATATTGAGATCGCTTTCCAGCATGAATGCCGTCACGGTGGATAGCACGTAACCCAGAACACCGATACCCGCGATTCCGACGAATACGGTGAACAGGCGCCCATACTCATGCCCCGTGACATCGACCACCTCGTGATAACCGATGGTGGAGATCGTTATGAAGGTCATGTAGAAGCAATCCATCCAGGAGTACTGCGGCCCGCCCAGGATACGGTAGCCCACCGTGCCGATGACGAGAACCAATACGAGCGCCAGCAGGGCGATAAGGAGGTTGCGGATGACTTTCGATTCGTGGTGCTCGACCATGCTATTCGTCCTGTCCCCCGGCATCGGGAAACAGCACGTCGGTAAAACCGAAATCCTTCATGTCGCGAATACGCATCGGGTACAGTATGCCGTCAAGATGGTCGCATTCGTGCTGCACCACGCGGGCATGGAAACCGCTCACCGTGCGATCGATCAGCGCGCCATATTCGTCGCGGCCCTGATAACGCAAGTTCGTGTAGCGGGGAACAAGGCCGCGCATGCCGGGGACGCTGAGGCATCCTTCCCAGCCGTCCTCTGTCGCGTCTGTCAAGGGCGTGATGACGGGATTGATCAGCACCGTCTGAGGTACGGCTTCGGCATCGGGATATCGCGGGTTCCTGTTCACTTCGAAGATGACCACGCGAAGATTCACGCCGATCTGCGGCGCGGCCAGTCCCACGCCGTCCATGGCACGCATGGTGTCGCGCATATCGGCAAGCAGGGCATGCAGTTCGGCGGTGTCGAACAGCACCAGTTCCTCGGCTCGGCGCAGCAAGCGCACATCGCCCATGCGCAACACTTCCCTAGTCGCCATCTTGCTCTACCGCGTGTTCAAGGATATTGCGCACGCGCTCCATCGCCGGACTCATGATCGCTCCTATCGATTCAAGCGGGACGCGGTCACGGCTGCTACCGCGTCCCGCCGCGTGATTCACCACCACGGCGATGGTGGCGTAAGCCAGACCCAGCTCCTTTGCCAGCGAGGCTTCCGGCATCCCGGTCATGCCGACCATATCCGCGCCATCGCGTTCCAGCCGGTTGATCTCTGCCGCCGTCTCAAGTCTCGGCCCTTGTGCCACAGCATGCACTCCCCCGTCCACGCAGGTCTCGCCCGCCTGCCTCACCGCTGCCAATACCTGCTGGCGCATCGGCTCGTCATACGGCCGCGTGAAGTCGATGTGCGTGACAGGCCTGTCCTTGCCGTCAAAATAAGTGAAGTCGCGCCCATAGGTATAGTCGATGATCTGGTCCGGGACAACGAGTGTGCCCGGCACCAGGTCGGCCCGGATTCCGCCGACCGAAGTGGCCGCGATGATGCGCCTCGCCCCCTGGTCGCGCAGCGCCCACAGATTGGCGCGATAGTTCACTTCGTGCGGCGGGATGGTGTGGCCGTATCCGTGCCGCGCAAGAAACATGATCTCATGCTGGTTGATGGTGCCGAACGTCACCGGCCCGGAAGGTTCGCCATAAGGCGTGCGCATCACTTGCCGGTGGGTGATTTTAAGATTCGTCAGTTGAGAAAGTCCGGTACCGCCGATGATCGCCAGCATATCAATGTTCCCTCACTGCGTAGATTGCGGGCAAGTTGCGCCACGCTCCGTGGATATCCATCCCGTAGCCGAACACGAAACGGTCTGGCAACTCCAGCCCGACATAATCGGCGCGGATGGGCTTGCTCTTGCCGTTCTGTTTGTCGGCAAACACGGCACTGTAAAATTCGCGCGCGCCGAGTTCCATCACGCGCTGTCTGATGGCATGCAGTGTCTCGCCTTCGTCAAGGATATCGTCCACCACCAGTACGACCTTGTCACGCACATTTTCGCGCGGTGCCACCTTCCAGTGCAATTCGCCGCCGCGCTTTTCGTTCCCGTAACGCGACACGTGCAGATAATCGAAGTCCAGCGGGAAATCAAGCAGCGGCAGCAATTGCCCGGTGAACACGACCGCGCCGCCCATGACGGACAGCACCAGCGGATGCCGGTCCGACAACGTTGAATTGATAGCGTGTGCCACACGCGCCACGGCGGCTCGCACCTCGTCCGCCGAACAAATCAACTCGGCATCTTGCAGAATGCTGCGTGCTTGCCGGTTGTCCAGGATCACGACACGGTCTGCAGGTAGGCTGCAAAATCCTGGCGCAACTCATGATGTTTCAATCCGAATGCGACCTGCGCCTGCAAATATCCCAGTTTTGAACCGCAGTCGTAGCGGATGCCGCTGAAGCGGTAGGCCAGCAACTGCTCTTCCTTGATCAGTTCCGCGATGCCGTCGGTGAGCTGTATCTCCCCCCCCGCACCGGGCTGGATGCTCTCCAGATGATGAAAGATGCGCGGCGTCAGGATATAGCGTCCCACCACGGCCAGCGTGGATGGCGCAACCTCAGGCTTGGGCTTTTCCACGATACCGTGCACACGCTCGACGTTCATTTCCAGATTGGTGCTGCTGACGATGCCGTATTGTTTGGTATGCGCGCGCGGCACGTCCTGCACTCCAAGGATGGAACATTGATGCTTTGCAAATACGTCCACCATCTGCTTGACGATGGGAGGGGTACCGTCTATCAGGTCGTCGGCAAGGATGACGGCGAACGGCTCGTCCTGGATGACCGGTTTGGCACACAGTACCGCGTGTCCCAGACCCAACGGTTCCGCCTGGCGGATATAGATGCAGTTCACATGCTTGGGTACCACGGATTGCACCAGGCGCAGCAATTCTGTCTTGCCTTGCGCTTCCAGCGTGGCTTCCAGTTCGTATGCCTTGTCGAAATGATCCTCGATCGCGCGTTTGTTGCGTCCGGTGATGAACACCATGTCGGTGATACCTGCCGCCACCGCTTCTTCCACCGCATACTGGATCAGCGGCTTGTCCACCACCGGTAACATCTCCTTGGCGGTTGCCTTGGTGGCCGGCAGGAATCGGCTGCCCATGCCGGCAACCGGGAATACGGCTTTCGTGATTTTTTGTTTCATGTCTATTCGCACTCTTTCAGTCGTTCCAGTAACTGCTGTTCATCCCATACGGGTATATTCAGCTCCCTTGCTTTCTCCAGCTTGCTTCCGGCTTCTTCACCGGCAACCACATAATCGGTCTTTTTCGATACCGAACCTGCGACCTTCGCCCCCAGCGCCTCAAGTCGGGATTTTGCCTCATCGCGGGCCAGGCTGGCCAGTGTTCCGGTGAGAACGAAGGTCTTGCCGGACAACGGCAACTGCTCGTTCATTGCGCCATCGTGCTCCTCCCAATGCACGCCCAATGCGCGCAATTGCTGCACCACCTCGCGGTTATGCATTTCTCCGAAGAAAGCAACGATGCTTTGCGCCACCACCGGCCCCACGTCATGCACGGCCAGAAGTCGATCTTCACCGGCCTGCATGATGACATCGAGCTTGCCGAAATGCCGGGCCAGGTCCTTGGCCGTGCTTTCCCCGACATGACGTATGCCCAGCGCAAACAGGAAGCGATTGAGTGTAGTGGATTTGCTCTTTTCCAGCGCGTCCACGATGTTCTGCGCGCTTTTTTCGGCCATGCGCTCAAGTGCAACCAGCGACTGAAGATTCAGCACCTTCCTGTTATACAAGTCCGACAGGGAGTGAATGATATTCTCGTCCACTAGCTGGTCCACCAGCTTGTCGCCCAGTCCCTCGATATCCATCGCGCGCCGCCCGGCAAAATGCAGGATGGCCTGTTTGCGCTGGGCGGCGCAGAACAGGCCGCCCGTGCAGCGCGCATCAGCCTCGCCCTCCTCACGCACCACATGGCTGCCGCATACGGGGCAGGTTGTGGGCATGACGAAGGGCTTTGCATCCGCAGGCCTGCGCTCGGGCAGCACGCCCACCACTTCCGGAATCACGTCGCCTGCGCGGCGCACGATCACGGTATCGCCGATATGCACATCCTTGCGGCGGATCTCGCCTTCATTGTGCAGCGTGGCATTGCTCACCGTGGTACCGCCGACGAACACCGGCTCCAGCTTGGCGACCGGAGTAAGCTTGCCGGTACGCCCGACCTGCACCTCGATGTCGCGCACGATGGTCAGCTGCTCTTCCGCCGGGAATTTGTGCGCCACCGCCCAGCGCGGTTCGCGGGAAACGAAGCCAAGTGCGGCCTGCAGCTTCAGGTCATTGACCTTGTAGACCACGCCGTCGATGTCGAACGGCAACTCATCGCGTTTGGCGGCTACACGGCGATGGAACTCGGCCAATGCGCCCGCGCCGCGCACCACCGCACGTTCAGCGCATACCGGTATGCCAAACCTCGCCAATGCATCAAGAATACCGCTGTGCGTTTCAGGCAACGCCCAACCATGCACCTCGCCCAGACCATACGCAAAGAACGACAGCGGTCGCCTTGCCGCCAGCTTGGGATCGAGCTGGCGAATACTGCCTGCCGCTCCGTTGCGCGGATTCACCAGGGTCGCCAAACCCTGTGCACGCTGTTTCTCGTTGTAGCGTTCGAAGTCCCCGCGCGACATGTATACCTCCCCGCGCACTTCCAGCACCTCGGCTGCGCAGCCCCTGAGGTGCAATGGAACACAATGGATGGTGCGCACGTTCTGCGTTACATCCTCCCCCGTTTCTCCGTCGCCGCGCGTGGCGGCCTGCACCAGGACTCCCTTCTCGTAGCGCAGGTTGACGGCAAGGCCGTCAAACTTGAGTTCGCAGGCGTATTCGATATCGCCCGCAGACCCCAATGCGTTGCGAACTCGCGTATCGAAGTTGGTCGCCCCGCTGGACTCGGTATCGGTCTCCGTTCGAATGGAGAGCATCGGCACGGTATGGCGCACGGATGCGAAGCCGTCCAGCACCTTGCCGCCAACCCGCTGCGTGGGAGAATCCGGAGTCAGCAGTTCGGGATGCTGGGCTTCGAGTGCTTGCAGTTCGCGGAACAGCTTGTCGTATTCAGCGTCTGGTATGGTTGGCGCATCCAGCACGTAATAGGCATGGTTGTGCCGTTCGATTTCTGCGCGCAGATGCGCGATGCGTTGTGCCGCCGTCATCAGGAAAACAGTCGAAGGGCTTGCGCACTGCCCGGCGTGATGTGCCCTACAAGCATGAGGTCTTCGGTAGCCGCCACTTGCGCGCGTATCTGCGCAATTGCCCCATCGCTCAGCGCCACCCGCTGGTCATCCACCAGCGTCAGGCGCAATGCCTTGGACAGGTTCCGGGCCAGCGCCACCATCTCGTCGAAACAACGGACCGGCTCGATTATCCTCGGGATATCCAGCAGCAGGGTCAGGCTATCCACGCGCGACTGATTGAGGGTATGGGGATGAAATGCCGTACCGTCGGATGCGCTCAGGCTGAACAGGTGCGCGCCACCTTCATTCAGCAGGTGAAAGGTGCCATCGGTCTGCAGACTCATTCCCTGCTGCGCAGCGGCGTTCGCCACTTCGGTACCGAACAGTTTCCGGTCGCCGCCAGTCAACAGATTGATACCGATCATCCGGTCCACGTCTGCGCAAAAACGATCCAGCTCCTGCGCGCGTTGCAGCGCTTCCTCCAGTGGGGGCAACTTCGCCTCGATATGCAATTGCACAGCGATCTCATTCAGCAAGTCGCGAAACCCCGACAGCCGACTCTCGCTCACGGCACCGGATCTGTCTACGAGTTGCAGGCCGATCCTGAATGCACGATAGGTCTGTCCGCTTTCCGGAATCAGGCGCTCCCACAGGCCGCTGCCGGTATTCAGCCCGCACGCAAGAACACTCTTTCCGAAATCGAACCGTCGGGGCCACAGGACATTCAGGACCGCAGCCGTCTGCGGGGTCTTAAGCAGGAAGGTGGCGACATAATCGGTCGCATCGTTAAGCAGGCCGCACGCCTCGTCCTCCATCCTGTCGGGGCTGTCTTCAACCAGCGACGGCGCCTCGTTCGCCGCGTCAAACGGCGTGCGGGCGGCGGACACGCCTGTCGTGACCTGCAAGGAGGATTCGGCTTGCTTCGACTTGACTGGTTCAGCCTGGCTGCGACGATATCGCCATTGTTGCCATTGGCCATAGAGAAAGACTCCAGCAACCACGACAAGACCAATGACCAACAGACTCAACTGAAATTCACTCATGTTCGAATACCGGGGAGCGCACCAAGTGGGAAATACCCGTGAATTATCTCAAATCCTTGCTTAGAATGGCAGGTCTTAAAGTATTGCGGCCACTGGTCGCTAACCGTAAGATCGAGCATGCCGCCATTCGGACAGTTGACGATGGCGGCCGCGAAGGTTCTACTTACGCTGGCTTGTCCCGAAGAACCGGCATTGGGACCAACCTCACTCCACCCATAACCCCGCACCGAAGACGGGGCAGAGTATCTCACGATGCGTTTACAAAGGAACGACCATCATGCCATTCGAAATCATCAGCCAGAACGACAAAAACCTGACTCATCCCACGATTGCGATCATCGACGATGAGTTCACCAGCCGCATCATCCTCGACAAGATAGTGCGCAGTCTGCAAAAGGATATTTTCGTCCAGGCATTCGCCTCACCTCTGGGGGCGATCGATTGGCTAAGGCTGAACCAGCCCGATCTGATCCTGGTCGATTACCTGATGGATGAGATGTCCGGACTGGAGGTCATCAAAACGATACGGCGCATTCCCCACCTTGAACACGTCCCCATC
>JAJXTT010000084.1 GCA_021783525.1 Pseudomonadota bacterium | reverse complement strand
CCAGACTTGAACGTGCTGACGGCCCCGTGAAAGTGGACAGGGAAAACGGCAAACGCATGGTCGTGATCCAGACCAACGTGCGCGACCGCGATCTGGTCGGCTTCGTGAATGAAGCCAAAGCGGCCATTGCAGCGCAGATAAAGTTGCCCGAAAGCTACCGCATCACCTGGGGTGGCCAATTCGAGAACCAGCAGCGCGCGGCGGCTCGGCTTGCAGTCGTCATACCAGTCGCGCTCGGACTGATCTTCATGCTGCTGTTCGCCACGTTCGGCTCGGTGCGGCAGTCTGCGCTCGTGCTCACCAACATCCCTTTCGCCTTGATGGGGGGCGTCTTTGCGCTCTGGTTCAGCGGCGAGTACCTGTCTGTTCCGGCATCGGTCGGCTTCATCGCGTTGCTCGGCATCGCAGTGCTGAACGGCGTCGTAATGGTGTCCTACTTCAACCAGCTGCACGCCGAGGGCATGGACATCACCCAGGTCATCCTGGAAGGGGCCAAGCGACGACTGCGCCCGGTGCTGATGACCGCCAACATTACTGCCTACAGTCTGCTGCCGGTACTGTTCGCCAGCGGCCCCGGCTCCGAGATTCAGAAACCGCTGGCGATCGTCGTGATGGGCGGACTGATCAGCTCCACCACGCTGACACTGTTCCTGTTGCCAATCCTGTACCGCCGATTCGGCCTTGAACCCCGGAGGAATGTTCTATGAAAGAAATGAATTGCTGTTTGACGCTGGCCTGCCACCGCTCCATGGAAGAGCGTCTGGTCGGCCACCTGCTGGAGCATCCCGAGTGGATCCGCGGTTTCGTCATGCACAAAGCTGAAGGTGGAAGCCAGAAGGAAATGCTGCCCAGCATGATCGAACAAGTGCGCGGTCGCTCGCAACGTTCCACTTTCCAGTCGGTGATGAATCTGGAAGATGCCCTCGCGCTGGTTGCCCATCTCAAACAACAAGAAAGCAATCCTGAAATGGCCTACTGGATCACCCCCGTCATCGCGTTCGGGAGACTGGAATGAAAATTGCGCCATTCATCGCGCTCTGGTTTACCCTGTTTGTCTTGCAGGTAAACGCCGCAGAAACAAACTACCCGGATCTGCCGCCGCACGCCCAGGTTGATGCGGCATTGAGCGGCCATATCAACGTCCTGAATGCCGAGACCGGCGTCAGGATCGAGCAGGTCAACCAGCGCAAATGGGAAAGCGGCAACTATGAATTCAACCTGCGCGCGGGCTCTGCTCACCGCCAGGTCGTCAACGTCGACCAGAACCTGAAAGAATGGGATGTCGCCCTGGAGCGCCCGCTGCGCCTGATCAACAAGGTAATGATAGACAGCGACATCGGCGAGGAAGTCGTGACCCGCGCCAATTTCGCCCTGGGCGATGCGCGCCACGAAGCCGGACGCACGCTGCTGCACCTGTGGTTCAACTGGCAGCGCGAGCAGATGCAGGTGACGCAGTGGCAGCAACAAGTCGATAACCTCATGCAGCAGGCGCAGACCACGGAAAAGCGCCTGAAAGCTGGCGATGCGCCGCGCATGGAATTGAGCCAGGCCAACGCCGCCGTCGCGCAGGCCACAGTGTCGCTGCATCAGGCCAGGATGCGCGCCGAGCTGGCCGGCAATGAGCTGATCCGGCAGTTTCCGCTGATCGTCCTGCCCTCGCGACTCGAACCTTCTGAGCCGCTGCCTGTCGCCGAGAATTTCGATTACTGGAAGCAAACCATACTCAACGACAACCACGAACTGGAGATGGTGCGCTCCGAGCGGCGCATCCAGCAGATGCTGGCACAACGCAGCCGTGCCGACCGCGTGCCCGACCCCACCGTGGGCCTGCGTTACTCGAGCGAGATGGGCGGCAACGAAAGAGTCACCGGCGTGTATCTCACCATCCCCATTTCGTTCGGCGTGCGCAGCGCCAACGCCGAAAACGCCGAATATCAGGCGCAAATCGCCGGCAATCGGGAGGTTGCAGTGCAACGCCGTCTCGAAGGAGACATCTACGCCGCCCACACACAAGCATTGAGCAGCTATCAGATCTGGCTGCAGGCACGCGAGGCCGCGGCCAGCATCCGCCAGAATGCAGAGCTGGTCTCGCGTGCCTACAGTCTGGGGGAAAGCAGCCTGACCGAAACGCTCGCCGCGCGACGCCTGGCACTCGAATCCGCTCTCGCCGAGAGCCTGACGCGTCTGGATGCCAACGAAGCCCGTTACCGCCTGCTGCTTGATGCGCATCAACTCTGGGCATCGGATACCGAACCACACGGAGCGCACTGATGTCCAGCCCAGAGTGGATAGGCGGGATCGCAGCCGCATTGACCACCGGCTCATTCATCCCCCAGGTCTGGCGTGTATGGCAGACCCGGCACACAAAAGACATTTCCCTGCTCATGTATACCTTTTTCACTGCAGGGGTCGCACTTTGGCTGGCATACGGCATCCTGCTCGATGCCTGGCCGGTCATCATCGCCAACAGCATCACCCTGCTGCTGGCCGGGACTGTACTGGTATTGAAACTACGTTTCGGTTGAGCCTCGCGCGGGCTGGGTTACAATCTCCACCCCTGTCTCATCGACAACAATATTACCGATTTGCGATGCTGAAAAAGATACATGTGCGCAATATCCGTACAGGCATGTTCATCAACGAGATCTGTGGCAGCTGGATGGATCACCCGTTCTGGAAAAAAGCCTTTTTGCTGTCCATCGATGCAGACCTGAAAACGCTGCAGACCTGCGGAATACAGGAGGTCTGGATCGATACCGAGAAAGGACTGGATGTCGAATCCAAAGCCGTCGTATCCACTGGCGAGGAAGAAAAAAAGAAGGTCGAAGCCGATTTGTTGAAGATCGCGACGGAACCGCCGCCCGAACCCCATACCCCCATACACGATGAAATGGCGCGCGCGCGCAAGCTGCAGGCCAAGAGCAAGGAAGCGGTCACTTCCATGTTCAACGAAGTGCGCATGGGAAACGCGATCAAGGTCAGCGAAGCCGCTCCGCTGGTGGAAGAGATCAGTCAGTCCATCATGCGCAACCCGGAAGCCTTTCTTAACCTGGTCCGGCTGAAAACCAAGGACGATTACACCTATATGCACTCGGTCGCCGTCTGCGCGCTGATGATCGCATTGGGTAAACAGCTCGGGCTAACCGGCCAGGACCTGAAAGATGCCGGACTGGCCGGCCTGCTGCACGATGTCGGCAAAATGATGATCGATGACGCGGTGCTCAACAAACCCGGCAAGCTGACGGATGAAGAGTTCGAACTCATCAAGGAACATCCGCGCAAGGGCTGGGAAGTACTGCAGGATTCGCCGGATATCACCGCCGTCGCGCTTGATGTGTGCCTGCATCACCATGAGCGCGTCGACGGCACGGGCTATCCGGATCGCATTTCGGGTGAAAAACTGACCCTCCTCGCACGCATGGGGGCTGTATGCGACGTGTATGACGCGCTCACCTCAAACCGCTGCTACAAGAACGGCTGGGAACCCGCCGAGGCCATACGCAAAATGGCCGAGTGGCGCAACGGGCACTTCGACGAAAAGGTGTTCCAGGCGTTTGTCAAAACCATCGGCATCTACCCCTCGGGCACCTTAGTAAGACTCAAGTCAGGAAGGTTGGCTATAGTCATCGAACAGACAGGGAAAAGCCTGCTCACCCCTATCGTCAAAGCCTTTTTTTCGACAAAGTCCAATGAGCCGATCATGCCGGAAATGATAGACTTGAGCCGGTCGCGGGAAAGCATTGCCAGCGCCGAAGATCCGGCCCAATGGGGCTTTGATTTGAAACAGATTACAGGCTTCTGAATTTTCATTACCACTTGCGGAGATAACAATGTCCAACATCCAGTCCGTCATGCACGAAAACCGTGTATTCAACCCTTCCGAGGCATTCGTCAAACAGGCCAATGTGTCCGGTATGTCCGCGTACAAGGCCATGTGCGACGCAGCCGCCAAAGACTATGCGGGATTCTGGTCCGGTCTGGCGAGGGAGAATGTCCTCTGGCACAAGCCTTTCACGAAGACGCTGGATGAAAGCAACGCGCCTTTCTACAAATGGTTCGAGGACGGCGAACTGAATGTTTCCTATAATTGCCTCGACCGGCACCTGACCAGCCAACCCGAAAAGACCGCGATCATATTCGAAGCCGACGACGGCACCGTGGCGCGGGTCAGCTACCGCGAGTTGCACGGCCGCGTTTGCCAGTTCGCCAACGGCCTGAAGTCGCGCGGGATCAAGAAAGGCGATCGCGTGATCATCTACATGCCGATGAGCGTGGAAGCGGTGGTTGCCATGCAGGCCTGCGCGCGCATCGGCGCGATCCACTCTGTCGTATTCGGCGGTTTCTCGTCCAAGAGCCTGCATGAGCGCATCACCGACGCGCAGGCCGTGGCCGTGATCACCGCGGACGGCCAATTCCGCGGCGGCAAGGCGATGGCACTGAAACCGGCCGTGGATGAAGCGCTCAGCCTCGGCGGCTGCGATGCCGTCCACACGGTTGTCGTCTACAAGCGCACCGGCGGCGACGCGCAGTGGAACACCAAGAACAACATCTGGTGGCACGACCTGGTCGCCGGGCAAGTCAACACCTGCGAACCCGAGTGGGTCGGCGCGGAACACCCCCTGTTCATCCTTTACACCTCCGGCTCCACCGGCAAACCCAAGGGCGTGCAACACTCCACAGGCGGTTACCTGCTGGGCGCCATGGTCTCCCTGAAATGGGTGTTCGACTACAAACCGTCCGACATCTTCTGGTGTACGGCCGACGTGGGCTGGATCACCGGCCACAGCTACGTCGCGTACGGCCCGCTGGCCATGGGCGCAACCCAGGTCATATTCGAAGGCGTGCCGACTTATCCGGACGCCGGACGCTTCTGGAAGATGATCCAGGACCACAAGGTCACCACCTTCTATACCGCCCCGACCGCCATCCGCTCCCTGATCAAGCTGGGCGGAGACCTGCCGACCAAATACGATCTTTCCAGTCTGCGCCTGCTCGGTACGGTTGGCGAACCGATCAATCCGGAAGCATGGATGTGGTACTACAACACGGTGGGGCAGGCTCGCTGCCCGATCGTGGACACCTGGTGGCAGACCGAGACCGGTTGCCACATGATCGCCCCCCTCCCCGGTGCGATGCCGATCAAGCCCGGTACCTGTACCCTGCCGCTGCCCGGCATCATCGCCACCATCGTCAATGAAGCAGGCGACGAGGTAAACGACCAGCATGGCGGTTTCCTGGTCATCAAGAAACCGTTCCCATCGCAAATCCGCACGATCTGGGGCGACCCGGAGCGTTACAAGAAAGGCTACTTCCCGGAAGAAATGAAGGGTGCCTACCTGGCCGGCGACTCCGCCCACCGCGACGAGGACGGCTACTTCTGGATCATGGGACGCATCGACGACGTGCTGAACGTCTCCGGTCACCGTCTGGGCACCATGGAGATCGAATCTGCGCTGGTTTCCAACCCGCTGGTTGCGGAAGCCGCCGTGGTCGGCAAGCCGCACGAGATCAAGGGCGAGGCCGTGGTTGCCTTTGTGGTACTGAAGGGGGTCCGCCCGTCGGATGCCGCGGCCGCCAAAAAATTGGCCGAGGAACTGCGCAACTGGGTCGGCAAGGAGATCGGCCCCATCGCCAAACCGGACGAGATCCGGTTCGGGGAAAACCTGCCCAAGACCCGCTCCGGCAAGATCATGCGCCGCCTGTTGCGTGCGGTCGCCAAAGGCGAGGAGATCACCCAGGATGTCTCGACTTTGGAAAACCCGGCCATCCTGGAACAGTTAAAAGAGGTTATTCGATAATTGGACGGGTTTCGGTGCAGGCTAACATGGCGTTTCTGAGCCATGTTAAGCGTAGCGGCCGGAGCCAAAACCCGGCTATCCTGGAACAGTTAAAAGAGGTCATTCGATAATCGGCCGGGTTTCGGTGCAGGCTAACATGGCGTTTCTGAGCCATGTTAAGCCTAGCGGCCGGAGCCAAAACCCGGCCATCCTGGAACAGTTAAAAGAGGTCATTCGATAATCTGCCGGGTTTCGGCGCAGGCTAACATGGTGTTTCTGAGCCATGTTGAGCGTAGCGGCCGGAACCAGAACCCGGACATCCTGGAGCAACTTAAGGAAATGATGCGCTAAAACCACATCCGGTTTGCGTTAAGCAGTTCCGCAACTGCTTAACGCAACTCCTTAATTGTATTGACTCATCCCTACCTGTCCGCTACCATCTCGGCACTTTTAAACCACTCGGTCGCCTATAGTGATTCTCAATAAGCCGTTAATGCTGGTCTTGAGCGCCGTGCTCGGCTGCACCGTTGCCATGGCATCCAGAGCAGATACGGCTTTGGCGATGAATAGTCCCGAGTTATCCGCACGCACCGTCGCGACCGGCACCTCGGAAGCAACCGTTCCTGCACTGAACACCACACTGCCCGTCCAGACTCAATCCGCCGTACCTCAGGCTGCAACGCTACCGCTGGCAACGCCACAAACGGCAACCGCCGTCCAGGCGCCGGATACTGTCGCTGCTTCCGGAACTTCCGCTGCCTCGGCAGCTGCCGCGGCGGAACCGGAGACTCAGGCTCCTGCACCAATACGCGAAGCCATGATCGTTGCACCCGAGTCGCCCAATGGCGATCTGTGGCAGCGCATCCGTGCCGGCTTCGCCATGAATGACCTCAATAGCCCGCTGATCAAGCGCCATGAAAAATGGTACGCCAACCATCCGGATTACGTCCTGCGCATGAGCGAGCGAGCACAGCGCTACCTGTTCTACATCATGGAAGAAGTCGATCGCCGCGGCATGCCGTCCGAGATCGCCCTGCTGCCGATCATCGAAAGCGCGTTCAATCCGAGTGCCAATTCGATCGCCAGCGCCTCCGGCATCTGGCAGTTCATCCCGTCCACCGGCAAGCATTTCGGCATGGAACAGAACTGGTGGCACGACGGCCGCCGCGACATCATCGGCGCGACCAACGGTGCGCTGGATTACCTGCAGAAGCTGCACGACCAGTTCGGCGACTGGGAGCTCGCGCTGGCCGCCTACAACTGGGGCGAGAACGGCGTCACCCGCGCACAGGCCTACAACCGCAAGCACCACAAACCGACCGATTACGCGCATCTCAGGATGCCGCGCGAGACGCGCAACTACGTGCCCAAGCTGCTGGCCGTGAAGAACATCATCGCCGACCCGGCACATTTCGGCCTGCAATTGGCCAAGATCCCCGATGAACCCTATTTCGCCACCGTCGCCACTTCCCAGCATA
>JAJXTT010000083.1 GCA_021783525.1 Pseudomonadota bacterium | reverse complement strand
ACAGCTACCGCAAGGGCGACGAGATGATCCAGCTCACGGGCCGCATCCTGAGCTGGGCCTGCGACCCCAAGCTGGATTTCATCGGTCACATCGGCGGCGACGATTTCATCCTGCTGCTGCAGAGCCGCGACTGGAAATCGCGCTGCGAGCAGGCATTGCGTTCCTTCGAGCAGGCCGCCGAGCTCCTGTTCAAGGAAGAACACCTGGCCGCCGGCGGGTACCACAGCGAAGGCCGCGACGGCGCCGTGAAATTCCATCCGCTCACCAGCCTGTCCATCGGCGCGATCCAGGTCGCCCCGCGCCAGTTCCTGTCCCACCACGAAGTCTCCGCCGCCATGACCGACGCCAAGAAGATGGCAAAGAAGACCAGTGGCAACAGCCTGTTCATCGAAGTACGCAACGCCGTTACCAGGCAATGAAGGAGATTCCCATGAAACTGTTTGCCAAGGACAACAAGGAAGTCACCCACAACAGCTTGCGCAGCATACGCAACATGCTGCTCACGCAAGGCCTGGGCGGAACCCTGGAATATTTCTGCACGTTTTCCGTGTTTTCCGTGCTGTCAGAGGCTTGAACCGGGTGCGCATCCTGGCCCGGCGACTGATCGCCCTGTTCCGTGGCGCGCGCGTCGCGCTGCATATCGGCTATGGTCTGATGCTGGCGATCGCCTATCCATGGTTCGGGCTGGCCATACGGCGACGCATCCTGCAAAGCTGGTCCACCGGATTGCTGGACATCTTCAATGTCCGTATCGAGATCGCCGAAGGCGACCCGCTGCTTGACCTGCGCCCCGGCCTCATCGTCACCAACCATGTTTCATGGCTGGACGTGTTCGTGCTCAATGCCGTGGTGCCGATGCGTTTCGTGGCCAAATCCGAAGTCCGGCGCTGGCCGGTCATCGGCTGGCTGTGTGCGCGCGCGCAGACCCTGTTCATCGAACGCGGCAAGGCTCGTTCGGCGGCGCGCATCAATGTGCAATTGGTCGACTTGCTGCAACGCGGAGAATGTCTGGCCGTCTTTCCCGAGGGAACCACCACCGACGGCCTGAAGGTCGGGCATTTCCACTCTTCGCTGCTGCAACCCGCCATCGATGCCGGCGCACTGGTGCATCCCATCGCCATCCGCTACCAGGATGATATGGGGGCCCACAGCCTGGCGTCGGCATATATCGATGAAATTTCTTTCGGCGCGTCGATGTGGAACATCCTGAGTACGCCCGAGCTGCATGTGCAACTCGTTGCGACCCCGCCGCTGGACGCGAGCGGCACGGACAGGCGCGTTTTGACCAGTGCGGTGCGGCGACATATCAGTACGACGCTTGCCGCCATGCACGCTGCTCCTGCATCGCTTCCCCAAATGGAGATCGCGCACGAACATGCCGAAGCCGAGCAACATTTCCAGTCTCTCTATTGCGTATTGCTCCACCCGTCGCTGGTGCAGGAAGCGGTGAACCATTCCGCAAAATAGCTTCATCAATTTTTCATATTCCCTTAACCCCCGTGCAACATACCGTCGCTAATCTGCTCCCATCAACTCAACGGGAGAACACCATGCTGGACCTGATCAAGCAGGAACACCGCGAAGCGCAAGGCAGGCTCACTTTCAGCCTGGCGCGCACCGTGGCCGAAGTGGCTGAAGCGCAGCGCGTGCGCTACAAGGTGTTCGCGGAAGAAATGGGCGCAAAGTTGCCCAGCGCTGCCCTGGGTCTCGACATCGACCGCTTCGACGAATTCTGCGACCACCTGCTGGTGCGCGATCATGGCAACGACAAGGTCGTCGGCACCTATCGCATCCTGCCGCCGGAACAGGCGGTGATCGCGGGCGGCTACTATTCCGAGACCGAATTCGACCTGTCGCGCCTGCTGCACCTGCGCGACCGCATGGTCGAAGTCGGACGCTCCTGCGTCCACCCCGATTACCGCGACGGCGCGACCATCACCCAGTTGTGGAGCGGCCTGGCCGATTACATCGGCAAGCACGGCCACGAATACCTGATCGGTTGCGCCAGCATCAGCATGGGCGACGGCGGCCATTACGCCGCCAGCGTCTACAACAAGGTGCACAAGCTGCACGGCGCGCCCGCCGAGTACCACGTGTTCCCGCACTGCCGCCTGCCGCTGGAATCGTTGAACCAGAACCTGGAAGTCACCATTCCGCCGCTGATCAAGGGCTACCTGCGCCTGGGCGCCTATATCGCCGGCGAGCCCGCCTGGGATCCCGATTTCAACTGCGCCGACCTCTTCATCCTGATGCCGGTATCGCGCATGAACGCACGTTACGCCAAGCATTTCATGAAGAAGGCAGCGTAGTTTCCCGGTTTCATTCCGCCTCCCCCTTTGCGCGCACTCGGTATGGTGCGCGTTCTTTTTGCTGGAGAAGTTTCGCTGATATATTGCAGCTGCACACTTGTGTCTCAATTCAGGAGCCGTTCGATGGAAAGTCCTTACAAAGGTAAGACAGGTCTGGTGCGTTTGTGGAATGCGTTCGGCTATTCGCTGGCCGGGTTCCGTGCCGCCTACAAGCACGAAGATGCGTTCCGGCAGGAAGTCCTGCTCGCCACCGTCATGATCCCGCTGGCATTGTGGTTGCCCGTAAGTCATATCGGCCAGGCGCTGATGATCGCCAGCGTGCTGCTGGTCATCATGATCGAACTGCTCAATTCCGCCGTCGAAGCCACCGTGGACCGCATCTCGCTGGAGAATCACGACCTCGCAAAGCGTGCCAAGGATATCGGCAGTTCAGCGGTGCTGGTGAGCCTGATCAACGTACTGGTGGTATGGGGCTTGGTGCTGCTGCACTAGATGCCCAGTCATAAAACTTTCAAATTGGTTTAATCATATATTCATGCGCGCGCGGCAGGATGTGCGGCATGAATACACCAGACCATGACCTGAGCAAGCCGGCGCCACTGAATATCGCGCTGGTCACCGAAACCTACCTGCCCGAGGTGAACGGCGTCGCCATCACCATCGGTCGCATGGTGCAGGGCCTGCGCAAGCGCCAGCATCGCATCCACATGATCCGCCCGCGCCAGTTCAAGCAGGATGTGGCGGCAAACGAGGAAGGCTACACGGAAACGCTGGTGACCGGCATGCCCATACCCGGCTACCCCGAACTCAAATCCGGGCTGCCCGCCAAGGGCTTGTTGATGCGCCTGTGGAAGCTGCACCGGCCCGATGTCGTGCACATCGCCACCGAGGGCCCGCTGGGCTGGTCCGCGCTGTCCGCCGCGCGCAAGCTGAACATCCCGGTGAGCACGGATTTCCACACCAATTTCCACAGCTACTCCCAGCACTACGGCGTCGGCCTGTTGAAAAAGCCGATCGCGGCCTACCTGCGCCACTTCCACAACAAGGCGGCGTGCACGCTCGTGCCCACGGTTTCGCTGCAGCAGCAACTGGAATTCGAGGGATACATGAACGTATTCGTGGTCTCGCGCGGAGTGGACGCGGAACTGTTCCATCCGGCGAAACGCAGCGCCGAATTGCGCGCTTCATGGAACGCGGACGAAAACACCCCGGTGGTGATGCTGGTGAGCCGTATCGCACCGGAAAAAAATCTGCATGTCGTCATCCAGGCATTCGAGCAGATGCGCAAGGTCAATCCCCTGGCGCGCCTGGTGATGGTCGGCGACGGCCCCGCCCGCGCCGAACTGGAGAAGCAACACCCGCACGTGATCTTCCCCGGAATGCTGACCGGCGAACCGTTGGCACAGCACTACGCTTCCGGCGACATCTTCCTCTACCCCAGCCTGACCGAGACCTATGGCAACGTCACGGTCGAAGCGATGGCCAGCGGCCTGGCCACCGTCGCGTACGACTATGCCGCCGCACGCCAGCACATGCGCCACGACGAGAACGGCTTGCTGGTGCCGTTCGCCGACACCGATGCCTTTGTCAAACTCGCAACGGGCCTGATCTCGGACATGGAGCGAGTGAACCGCTTGCGCCACGCCGCGCGCCAGACCGTGGAGGCGCTGACCTGGGAACACATCATGAGCGAGATGGAAGCCGTGCTGCTCGATACCGTCCGCAAACAGGGAGTACAACATGTCCAACCTGAACTTTCCGCTGCAACAGATTAAGACCTGGGATATGGAACTCTGCGCCTTCTGCAACAGGCGCAGCCGCAATTTCACGGTACGCAACCTGTTCCGCCTGTTCAGCCGCCTGGGCGACGGAGTGTTCTGGTATGTGCTGATGATCGTGCTGCTGCTGCAATATCAGGGCACGGCGATCCCCGCCGTATTTCACATGATCGTCGTCGGCTTGATCGGCACGGCATGCTACAAATTCATCAAGGGAAAAACACTGCGTCCGCGCCCGTTCAACGTCTATCCGGCCATCGTTTGCGCCGGCAAGACGCTGGACCAGTTCAGTTTCCCTTCCGGCCACACCATGCACGCGGTGGGATTCAGCATCGTCGCCATCGCGTACTTCCCGGCGCTGATCTGGCTGGTGCTGCCGTTCAGCGTGATGGTCGGGCTGTCGCGCCCGATACTCGGCCTGCACTATCCCAGCGACGTGCTGGCAGGCGCCGCGCTCGGCGGCGTGATTGCAGGCCTGTCGTTCCTGATCTGATTCTTCTTTCCATTCCACATTCCGGAGGTTCCGCATGATGCGACTTTTTGCATTGCTTAAATCTCTTACCCTGCAACAGCAGTTGCGCCTGATGATGGGCATTTCGCTGCTGGGCATGATCACCGTGATCGCCTTCGTCATGATCAATCTGAACGAGCTGCGCCGGGAGTTCGGTACTTATCAGTCCATGCAGACGATGGACAAGAGCCTGATCGAGGTCAAGGCGACCGCCCTGGCCATCAGCCGTAGCGACCCGATATTGTCCGAGACTTCGGAGAAACTCGAGCGCGCCGATGCTCACATACGCGAATTGCTGAAACGCGCTTCGGACTCGTCGGATCAACCGGCCCTGCACGATTCCCTGAAAAAGATGTCTGCTCAGTGGGATGCTTATGCGCAAGGATTCCGGGGTGCGATCAAGATCGCCGCGACCAGCCCCAACGATGCGCTGCAGATCCCCGACTCGCTCTACGCCATGTATCTCTTCCCGGCGGTGCAGGAGCTGGACAAACTGGCCGACGCGAACAAGGAGGCCGAGCTCGCTTCGGAGCACCGGATCGACAGCGTCGTGAGCCAGGTGCTGTGGGTGGTTCTGTTGCCGATGATGACGCTGGGCATCATCACCGTGGTCTCGGAAACCCTGTTCGGCCACAACCTGCGCAGGCGGCTGGAACATATCGTCGGCGAGATCAACCACCTCCACAACGGCGACCTGAGCCGCCGCCTGACGGCGCACAACAACGACGAGATCAGCCACCTTTCCGGGACCATCAACAATTTCATCGCACGCTTCGAAGCCATCCTGCACGAAGTGCATGTCTCGGCTAACCAGACCCACAAGACGGCGCACGGCGTCAGCCAGATGGCGCACTCGGTCACCGCGAATGCCAAGGAACAGTCTGCCAAGGTATTCCAGGTGAGCGGCGCCATCGAAGGCATGGGCAACACGATCAAGACCATCGCGGCGAATGCCGCGCAGGCTTCCGCCGCCGCAAAGCAAACCCTGGCCCTGGTGCGGTCGGGGAGCGAAACCGGCCGGGCGACGATACTTGCGCTGGGTCAGATCGACGAGACTGTCGGCTCTTCCGTGACGACCATGAGCGAACTGAATGCGGCCATCCAGCGCATCGGCAGCGTCAGCAGCATGATCAAGGAGATCGCCGAGCAGACCAACCTGCTCGCGCTCAATGCCGCCATCGAGGCCGCACGCGCCGGTGAGCAGGGGCGCGGCTTCGCGGTGGTTGCCAGCGAGGTGCGAAAACTGGCCGAACGAACCGCCAGTGCGACCGCGGACATCACGAAGATCGTCCAGCTGATCGAAAGCGAAACGGACGAGGCGACCCGGGCCATGGCCCTGGCCAAGCAGGAAGTGGCGCAGGGGGTTCTGCACGGCGAAGGCATGGGCGCACTGCTGCGCGAGATCGAGAGTTCCGTGCTCGTCGTCACCGAGATGATGCGCCAGATCGCCTCGTCCACCGAGGACCAGTCGGCAGCGGGCGAAGACATCTGGCTGAATATCAACTCGGTCGCGACGATCAGCGCCAATACCGCGACCGATATCGAGCAGGCCGGCAATGAAATGCAGACCCTCGCCAATTCCTCCAGGGCGCTCTACGAGACGATCGGCCAGTTCAAGCTGGCCCGGACCGCAGCCTAGACCTTGCTGAATACGTCCTGCGGGAGCGGGATGCGATGACGCAATTGCCGCGGCGTGGCAAGTTCGATGCGCTGGCGCAGCGTGGGATCGTCTGCATGCGGATTGGCGTCCCAAATCGGCTCTTCACCCAGCAGGATACGGTCTATGTGCGTCAACCGTGCGCCGGTCTCGCTCAGGTAATAGTTGAACCGGCGTTGCATCCCGGCATCAAGCAAGGTTGCCCCGTGGTAACACAGGTGCGACAGGCGGCTTGCGCGCAGCAGACTCTCCGCACCTGCCAGTATGTTCACGCCGCGCCTGGCGAGATTGTGCGGGCAGGAAAAATGCTGTGCCACATATCGGGCCAGTTCCGCGCGATGCGCATGCATCAGTTCGCCCGGCTCCGCAAAGAGTTGTGCGCGGACATGCATATCCATCGCCCACTCGCATGCCGCATGGGTCAGCACCGGAATATTTCCCCACATCTTCTCGTGCGCGGGAACGAAGTGGTTGTGGGCGATCACGTCTACCAGCAAGTGGCTTACGAAGCCGAGCGACAGCGCATATTCCTCGTCGCTCCTGGCATCGTCCAGTAACTTGCGCGCCCGCTGCCATTGGTGCGTGGTCGAGAACGGTTCGCCCCAGGGATGCTCGCTCAGCAACGCGAGGTCCGGCAGACAGGCGCCTGCCAATACCAGTTTTGGAAACGACTTGATCGCACGGCGATAACGCGGGTCGGTGAGCGGGACTGCCCACAGCAGCATCTGCGCGAAGTACACATGGGTGTATAGCCCCCAGGCATTGGCATCTGCACTCCACAACAGCAGCGGAATCAACCAGCGCCAGTATTTGAGCAGATTCTTCATGGCTCGCAGTGTCGCGGCCGGATGCGAAACTTTAATGACGCTCAGATGATTTTATTGTGACGCTCCGATAAACTCCCGCGCTCTGCGATAATCGCGCGGCTTTCAAAAAGATCGAGATCAGCCATGTCATGGTTCCTTACCAACCTCATCGGCACTGTCCTGCTGCCCCCGCTCAGCCTGCTG
>JAJXTT010000082.1 GCA_021783525.1 Pseudomonadota bacterium | reverse complement strand
GCCACCAGTGCCTTCATGGAAGACCGCCTGGAAGTGATGCAGGACAAGAACCCGAAAGCGGAGCTGCAGTACAAATGGGTGCCCTACGACCGGATATCCGACAACCTGAAACGCGCGCTGATCGCTTCCGAGGATGCGAAGTTCGTGGACCATGAAGGCTTCGACTGGGAAGGCATCGCCAAGGCCTACGAGAAGAACAGGAAGAAGGGCAGGATCGTTGCGGGCGGTTCGACCATCAGCCAGCAACTGGCCAAGAACCTGTTCCTTTCCACCAGGCGCACGCCGTGGCGCAAGGCGGAAGAAGCCGTCATCACGCTGATGCTGGAGGCGGTGATGGACAAGCAGCGCATCTTCGAGATCTACCTGAACGTGATCGAATGGGGTGAAGGCGTGTTCGGCGCAGAGGCCGCCGCGCGGCATTACTTCGGCGTCAGCGCCGCACAGCTCAGCCCGGAGCAGGCGGCCAAACTCGCCGCCATGGTGCCCAACCCGCGCTACTATGACAGGCACCGCGAAGCACGCGGCATGCTGGCCAAGACCATAGTCATCCTTGATCGCATGCCGGATGCCGATATTCCCTGAGCGGGAAGAAGATGGTAAAACCCGGTCGGCCGATTGCCGGCCAGACCGAAATTCTATGGGGGCGCGTCCATGATCGTTCCAATACCGTATGTCCACTGCGGAATCGGGTTGCTGATGACCCTGCTGTCGATTCCCCTGATCCTGAAAAAAGTCCCGATGAACCGGCTATATGGAGTCCGCGTCAGGAAGGCATATGTCTCCGAGCGCAACTGGTATGAAATCAACGCGTATGGCGGCAAGCTGCTTTTCGTGTTCGGACTTTTCCTGCTTGCTTACGGATGGTTCAGCCTGGACTTCGTGCCGCCGCCGACCAGTCCCTGGACACCGGTGTTCCTGATCCTGCCCCTGCTGGTCCTTGTTCCCGTCGCGGCAATGTTCAACGCCTTTGCGCGCCGCCTGCCCGATCGCTAGCGATTTATTTGTTCAGCCGCAGTTTCTCGCGCTTTTCCGCAAGGCGCAGCAATTCGAACGTGATCCACGCGACGATCACCATGCCGACGGTGAACGCGGCATAGGAGATCGGCCAGGGGATGCCCTGCGTCATCATGGAAAATTCGGACATGCCGCCGATGCCGGCGATCACGTTCAGCGGCATGAACACGACGCTGAGCACCGTCAGCCGCTTGATGACCTTGTTCTGGTTGATGTTGATGAAGCCGACGGTGGCATCCATCAGGAAGTTGATCTTGCCGAACAGGAAGGTGGTGTGGCCGTCCAGCGATTCGATGTCGCGCAGGATCTGCTGCGCGTCGTCCAGCTGGTGGCGTTCGATCACCCGGCTGCGCATCAGGAAGGAGACGGCGCGGCGGGTATCCAGTACGTTGCGGCGGATGCGTCCGTTCAGGTCTTCCTCCTGGCCGATATCCGCCAGCATCCTGGCTGCCTCTTCGTCGGTCATCTGTTTGCTCAGCACATGGCTGCCGACACGCTCCAGTCCCTGGTAGACGTCTTCCAGCGCGTCAGCCGAATATTCGACGTCCGCCGCGTAGAGATCGAGCAGCACGTCGCGCGCATCGGAAACATAGTTGGGCTGCGAAAAGGCGCGCAGGCGCTGCAGGCGGAACACGGGCAGCTCTTCCTTGCGCACCGAGAACAGGATGTCCTGATGCAGGATGAAGTTCACGCCGACGTTGCGCGACACATCTTCCTTGTCGAGCAGGAAGTCGGAACGCAGATGTATCTCGCCATTCTCTTCCACGTAGAAACGCGCGCTGGATTCGAGATCGCTCACCCGGTCGGGATCTGGGAGTTCGATCCCGTAAGCCTCGCCGACCCAGGCCCGCTCCTCGAAAGAAGGATCGACCAGGTCTATCCAGATCGGCTTGGCGCTGGTCAGGTCTTTCTGGGTGTTGACGAGTATTTCGCGCATGCGGCCTTCGAACAGTTCGAATGCCTTGATGCGGGAGCGGTCATTCTTGAATGCCCGTTTGCCGAGGGAGTGCAGGACCGAAGCCGAGACATCCGGCAGCACCTGTTCCTTGCGCCGCTCGTCGATCTGATCCCAGATGAACACCTGGTCCGCGTCCGGCAGCACTTCCAGCAACCCGGCGATCTCGGCGGATGCCATCTCGCTCAACAGCAGCTGGATGCGCGCCAGGTTCTGCTTCCGAACCAGCGTCTCAACCAGGTCATGGTGGGGCATGTCCTGCTTGTGCACCATCTCTTCGGTCACTCTGCGCTTCTCCAACAGCGTCAGCACTGCCTGATGGTGGTTCTGGTGCTGGATGTTAGGTTCGTTCGACATAGGTCAAATTATAGCCTCACGAACATTGAAAGATCAGACACATTTCGCCCTTTCAGGCTTTGGGAACGGAAGATTTCGCGGTTTGCTTGCCCTGGCCCGGAGCCGTGGCGACGCTGCTCAGCTGAACGGCGCGCCGTTCCACTTTTCCAGCCAGGCGGGCAGCTCGCCGGCCGGCATGGGCCGGGCGATGCCGTAGCCTTGCCCGTATTCGCAGCCCATCTCCACCAGTTCGCGGAACAGTTCTTCCGATTCCACGCCTTCGGCCACGATCCTGCGGCCGAAGGCCTTGGCCAGCGCGATGACCCCCTGCACGATCGCCCGGTCGCCATTGTCGTGCATCATGTCCCGGATGAAGGACTGGTCGATCTTGAGCGTGTCGACCGGCAGGCGCCCCAGATAGGACAGCGAGGAATAGCCGGTGCCGAAGTCGTCCAGCGCAAAGCTGATGCCCAGCTTGCGGCACCGCTCGATGGTGTCGCTGACCCTGGGTATGTCCTCCAGCGCGGCCGTCTCCAGCACTTCCACCTGCAGGCTGCCTTTCGGCAGATCCGGATAGCGCAGCATCTTGCGCTTCAGCTTCCAGGCGAAATCCTTCGCTTGCAGATGGCGCGCCGAGATGTTGATGCTCAGTTCCATCGGCAACCCCGCGCGATGCCATAGCTCCAGCTGAGCGAACGCCGTGGCGACGACCCAATCGCCCAGCTCGACTTCCAATGTAGTCCCCTCGATCTCGTGCAGGAATTCGGAAGGCGCGAGCAGGCCGCGCTCCGGGTCGTGCCAGCGGATCAGGGCTTCCGCCCCGACGACACGCAACGAGCGCATGTCCACCTTGGGCTGGTAATAAAGTTCGAGCTCGCCGCTCTCCAGCCCAAGCTTGAGCCGCCGCAACAACTCGTGATGAGTGCGCGCCCGCTGGTCGTTCTCGGCATCGTAGAGGTAGTAGCGGTTCTTGCCGGACTGTTTGGCGGTGTACATCGCCTGGTCGGCGTGCCGCAACAGGGTATCGGCATCGTGGTCGTCGCCGGGGTAGGTCGCGACACCGATGCTGGCGCTGACCTCGAACAGCTTGTTCCTGATCTCGATCGGCTGGCTGATCGCCTCCAGCAACCGGTTCAGGCTGGCCGAGCACTCTTCCGCGGCATGGAGTCCGAGCAGCAGCACGGCAAACTCGTCGCCTCCCAGGCGCGCTACCGTGTCGTCTTCCCTGATCGATGACTTGATGCGCCTGGTCACTTCGATCAGCACTTTGTCGCCCGCCTCGTGGCCCATCGTGTCATTGACGAATTTGAAGCCATCCAGGTCAAGATAACAGACTGCCAGGATGGACCCGTCCCGCTTGCTGTGCGCCAATGCCTGTTTCAACCGGTCGGCCAACAGCAGGCGATTGGGGATGCCCGTCAGCGCGTCAAATTGCGCGATGTGCTCGAGTTGCTTTTCATGCTGCTTGTTCAAGGTGATATCGGTAAACGTTCCGACCATGCGCAAGTGCGCCGCGTCGTGCCGTAACGCCGTACCCCGGCAGAGCAGCCATTTCCAGCTTCCGTCCTTGCATGCCACGCGCATTTCCGAAACGTAGTGGCCGGCGCTCCGCTTGAGATAGTCCTGCAGTTCTTCCCTGACCCTGATTTCGTCATCGGGATGGATGATCCTGAAGAACTGCTCGGCATGTTCCCCGAATTCCCCATCGTCATATCCCAGTATCTCCGCGAAACGCCTCGAATAGTGGAACTCTCCCGTTTCCGGCGTCCAGTCCCACACCGCATCTCCTGAACCTTCCAGCGCGTGGCGCCAGCGCTGCTCGGTCAGGCGCAGCACCTGCTGTTCGCCTTCACCTGTGGATTCGGAGTCCTTGAAAGTCTGATAATTCTCGAGCATGAGAAACAGCGCGATCAGATAGAGGCAAGTGGAAAAGATGTCGTTGCCGGAGTAACCCGTCTGGAAATACGGCAATGCATGAACAGCCACGATGGTCGTCAGGATGATAGCCATCCAGATGCGCCCCGCATTGCGCCCTTTCAGAAAGAACGCTGCGGGCAACAGCAGGTAAAAGAGCGACAGCCGCATTGCGCTGTAGGGCGCCATTACATAGATGGCCAGGAACAGAACGAAGGTAAGCACCAGCACGGCCGAGGCCATTTGCCCGGCTTTGTACGGATGTCGACGCAGATAGAGAAGAAAGACCAGACAAAGCGCAGCGAAACCGAAATCGATCGCGCCCATCGCCGCGCTGGATTGCCAGCGCATGAAACCCATCAGGAAAGCAGCCGCGCCTTCGAGCATCAGCACACTGTTCAGGAATTTCAGCCGGTATCCGTGATTCCGCTCCATCTCGGACGCGCCCGAATTGAACGTTTCGAATTTTTTCATCGAAGCGAATCTCTCCTGCCCGGACCCTACCGGGCTTTGATTATTCTTTTCCACCCGAAAGCGGGAAGATTGTGCATTTGTCGGACAGAATTCGCGTTCGATGCCGAAAACTCATAGCCAGCGAAACAGGACGTGTGCTATTTTCCGACCTGGTTGGTTTATATATCATCAGCGGTAATATTATCACGCACCCGACACGGAAATGACCGATAGCTCATCCACAGCGTCCGAAAATCACAATCCGCTGCTTGAACGCGCCCTGCTGGATATCGGCATTCCGCCTTGCCCGGATATCCTTGTTCGAATCATGGCGGAAATGGAAAAGGAGGAGCCCGATTACCATCGCCTGAGCAATATCATCAGCGCTGATGTCGCACTCGCCGCCGGACTCATCAAGACAACCAACTCGCCTTTTTTTGCACGCTCGCAGCGCGCGCGCTCTGTGCACGATGCGCTGACGATTCTGGGCCTCAGGGCCTCCAGCCACACCATCGCCGGCATCATCCTGCGCAACATCTTTCCCAACACGCCGCACCTGACGCGTTTCTGGGATGCGTCGGCACGCAAGGCCCGGCTTTGCGCCTGGCTGGCTCACAAGCTCGACATTCACGGATTCAATGCCGACGACGCCTATACCTTCGGCCTGTTCCACGATTGCGGCATCCCGATCCTGATGTCCCGTTTTCCGAATTACAGGGACATACTTGGGCAGGCGAACCTGGACAGCCAGCATGAATTCACCGCGTCGGAAGATTCGCTGCTTAAGACCAACCATGCCGAAGTCGGCAGTGCACTGGCACACAGCTGGTGGCTCGATGCGGATATGTGCCTGTCCATCCGCAACCATCACAGCCTGACGGCGTTGGCGCCGGATTCGCCTTTATCAAGGCCCAATCGTCTGTTTATCGCAACCGTCCATTTCGCAGAACACTTCTCGCAACAGCAACTCGGTCTGGACTTCACTCAGGAATGGTCAAAATTCGGCGCCGCCTGCCTGGAAACGCTGCAGATCGACGAAGACGATATGGAATTCCTGTATTCCGAGGCAAAGCAGATCGTCGCCCTGCCGGATTAAACCGGGACGCCATCACACTGCCACCACGCTACCCGCTTTCGATCGGCAGATCGCCGGCATCGAAATAACTAAAGCGAACAACAACATGAAAATGGCCGATACACGCCGCTTTCAAAGCATGCGTGATTAAAAGAGGTAAGCAGGCACGGTTCGCTGAAGGAACTCAACAAACGCTGGATGAACATACTGCGCTCCGCGAAAAACGGAGTCCGCAGAAAGGGCGAAACGCGACGACCCGGCGCCCGCCCCAATCTACGAAGCTTAGGCGCCGAGGATGCCTTTTCCTGCAGCAGGAGCAGCAGCGGACTTCTTCGCTACGGCTTTCTTGGCAGGTTTTTTAGCTGCTGCTTTTTTCACTGCCGGTTTCTTGGCGGCTACTTTTTTAGCGGCTGGCTTCTTTGCTGCTGCTTTTTTCACTGCCGGTTTCTTGGCGGCTACTTTTTTAGCGGCTGGCTTCTTTGCTGCTGCTTTTTTCACTGCCGGTTTCTTGGCGGCTACTTTTTTAGCGGCTGGCTTCTTTGCGGCGGTTTTCTTTGCGGCCGGCTTCTTGGCAGCTGCGGCTTTCTTCACAGCGGGCTTCTTTGCGGCAGCCTTCTTGGTAGTGGTGCTTTTTGCTTTGGTTGTTGCAGCCATTTTCATTCCTTATAAAAATTGATGGACTAACCAGTTAAAATTTTCGTGCACCAACTGCACTCCCGGTGCGCCTTTCTACAGCTTGAAATCTCCCAACGCGCACGGTGGCTGCATTCTATGCGCGATTAAAAAAAATGCGCAACACTTTTATGCATATTTCGCGAAATAATTTCACGCGACGATTTTCTCTGCAGCGTAGAGCTGGCTTACTGTTTCGCGCTCCCGGACAAGGTGCACGACAGCGTCATCCACCATCACTTCGGCTGCCCGCGGACGCGTATTGTAGTTTGAACTCATGCTCATTCCGTATGCTCCGGCAGACATCACGGCCAGCGTATCGCCTTTATCCACGGCCATCTTGCGGGCATGACCGAAGAAATCTCCGGTCTCGCAGATCGGCCCGACCACGTCGTATTGCTGTGCCTCACCCTCTCTTTTTTGAACCGGCAGGATGGCATGCCAGGCATCGTAAAGTGCCGGACGCATGAGATCATTCATCGCCGCATCGACGATGGCGAAATTCTTTTCCTCGCCATGCTTGAGGTATTCGATGCGCGTCAGCAACACCCCCGCATTGCCGACCAGCACCCGGCCCGGCTCGACAATGATCTTCTCGGAACGCCCCTGCAGCGCGCCCAGCAGGGCTTTTGCATACTCTGCGATAGAAGGCGGGGTCTCGTCGTCGTAACGAATTCCAAGACCGCCTCCCAGGTCCAGATGCTCCAAAGCGATCCCTGATGCGGCCAGCTGATCCACCAGCGCCAGCACTTTTTCCGCGGCAGCGATGAACGGGCTGGTCTCGGTGAGCTGGGAACCGATATGGCAATCCATGCCGGTGACGCGCAAATGCGGCATGGCAGCCGCCT
>JAJXTT010000081.1 GCA_021783525.1 Pseudomonadota bacterium | reverse complement strand
CTCCGCCTCGGTCACGCCGGCGGCATGCAGGAAATTGCAGGCCTGGCGGTTGCCCAGCGTGATCGTGCCGGTCTTGTCCAGCAGCAGCACATCCACGTCGCCGGCCGCTTCTACCGCGCGACCGGACGTGGCGATCACGTTCTTCTGCAGCATGCGCCCCATGCCTGCCACGCCGATGGCGGAAAGCAGACCGCCAATCGTGGTCGGGATCAGGCACACCAGCAGCGCCACCAGCACGGTGATGCCGACCGGCTGCCCTGCGCCCGTCACCTCGACACTGTAGAGGGAGAACGGCAACAGGGTGACGATGACGAACAGGAAGATCAACGTCATCGCCACCAGCAATATGGTGAGCGCGATCTCGTTCGGCGTCTTCTGCCGTTTCGCACCTTCCACCATCGCGATCATGCGATCCAGGAATGTCTCCCCCGGATTGGTGGTGATGCGCACCACCAGCCAGTCGGACAACACCCGCGTGCCCCCCGTCACCGCGCTGAAGTCGCCGCCGGACGCGCGTATCACCGGCGCGCTTTCTCCGGTGATGGCGCTTTCATCCACCGAGGCCACGCCTTCGATCACTTCGCCGTCGCCGGGAATGAAATCGCCTGCTTCCACCATCACCACGTCGTTGCGGCGCAAACTGGAACCGGACACCAGGACGTACTGCGCGCCGTACTTTGGCTGGTCGAGCTTCCTGGCCTGGATGTCGCGCTTGGCACTGCGCATGGCGGCGGCCTGGGCGCGGCTGCGGCCTTCAGCCACTGCCTCGGCGAAATTGGCAAACAGCACCGTGAACCACAGCCATAGCGTGATCGCCAGGATGAAACCGGTCGGCGCCTCGCCATGCCCGCCCAGCGCCTGCAGGAAAAGCGCAGTAGTCAGCACGCTGCCCACCCATACCACGAACATCACCGGATTCTTCATCTGCTGGCGCGGACTCAGTTTCCTGAACGAGTCCACTATGGCCTGCTTGACGATATCGCGCTCAAACAGGGAAAAGGGAACAGTCTTGGTTGTCATGCAAATCTCCTTCGTAGGGTGGGCACGGTTTTAGTGCCCACGCGTGTATCGTACGGATATCAAACAGCGTGGGCACCCCAGACGTGTCCACCCTACGTTTAATGTATATTGACCATGTTCAGGTGTTCGATCACCGGCCCCAATGCCAATGCAGGCACAAAATTCAGCGCGCCTACCAGTACCACAGTGCCAATCAGCAGCCAGACAAACATCTGGGTATGCGTCGCCATGCTGCCTATGCTGGCAGGGATGCGCTTCTTGGCTGCCAGCGAACCGGCCAGTGCCAGCACCGGGATCATCAGCCAGATGCGGCCGAAGAACATTTCGAAGCCCAACGCGATGTTATAGAACGGCGTATTGGCCGACAGACCGGCAAATGCGCTGCCGTTGTTGCCCACAGCCGACGAGAACGCATACAGAATCTCGCTGAAGCCATGGGCGCCGGGATTGGCGACGCCCGCCTTGCCCGCCGCCAGCATGACGGCCAGCGCCGCACCGCCGAGGATCAACATGGGCGGAAGCAGGATCACGAGCGAGGCCATCTTGATATCGAACGCCTCGATCTTCTTGCCCAGGTATTCCGGCGTGCGGCCTATCATCAGCCCGGCGAGGAACACCGCGATCACGGCATACACCAGCATGCCGTACAGGCCGGAACCGACCCCGCCGAAGATCACTTCGCCCAGTTGTATCTGCGCCAGCGGCACCAGCCCGCCCAGCGGCGTGAAGGAATCGTGCATGCCATTCACTGCCCCGCAGGACGCCGCCGTGGTGATCGTGGCGAACAGCGCGGAGTTGACGATACCGAAGCGCGTTTCCTTGCCTTCCATGTTGCCGCCGGACTGAGCGGCAGACGCGCTTTGATCCACACCCAAAGCTGGGAATGCGGGATTGCCCTTTTGCTCTGCGTATTCGGCCACGGCAAGGAAACCGACGAACAGGATGGTCATGGCCACCAGGATCGCCCAGCCCTGGCGGGTATCGCCCACCATGCTGCCGAAGGTGTAGCACAGCGCGGCGGGGATCAGGAAGATCGCCAGCATCGCCAGGAAATTGGAGAACGGCGTGGGATTCTCGAATGGATGAGCCGAGTTGGCATTGAAGAAGCCGCCGCCGTTAGTGCCGAGCTGCTTGATCGCCTCCTGCGACGCCACCGGACCCATGGCGATGACCTGCTCTTTGGTCGTGGCTTTCTCGGTGACCGAGTTGCCCGAGGCATCCTTCAGCGGGTTACCTTCGGCATCCATCCTGGGGTTGTCGTAGGTGATCGCTTCCACCGTGGGCACGGTTTGATAGGCCGACAGGTTCTGCACCACGCCCTGGCTGACCAGCACAAGCGCCAGCACGATGGAGAGCGGCAACAATATATAGAGAATGCTGCGCGTCATATCCACCCAGAAGTTCCCTACGGTTGCCGTGCTATGGCGCGCAAAGCCGCGTATCAGCGCCACCAGCACGGCCATGCCGGCGGCGGCGGAGAAGAAATTCTGCACTGCGAGACCTGCCATCTGCACCAGATAGCTCATGGTGGATTCACCGCCATAGCCCTGCCAGTTGGTGTTGGTCATGAAGCTGATCGCGGTGTTGAAAGCGGAATCCGGGCTGACTGCGCCGAGCCCCTGCGGATTCAGCGGCAATATGCCCTGCAGCCGCTGCATGGCATACACCGCCAGCACACTGAGCAACGCGAACCACAGCATCGCCTGCGCATAGCGCGTCCAGCGCATCTCTTGCCTGCTGTCCACACCGCACAGGCGGTAAAAAAGATCTTCGGCGGGCGCCATCCAGCGCACGAACACCGGCAACTCCCCATCATAGATCCTGGCCATGTACCAGCCGAGCGGTTTCGCCAGGGCGATCAGCACGCCGAGGAACAGGGCAATTTGCAGTAGTCCGTTGGCACTCACGAGAACAGCTCCGGTTTAAGCAAGGCGATGACGAGATAGACCATCAGCAGCAATGCCGCGATGGCACCCACCGTGTAAAAGAAGGTCATGATGGTCTCCCCAGTCTTTCGATACCGTATGTCAGCAACACGCTCAGGCCAAATAAGGCCAGGATCAATAATAGATATAGCCAGTCCATTTCTTCTCCCTTAAATCTAAAGAATACGGAATGCATGGTAGGAAACGGGGAATCAAAACGGTGTATAGATGAATCGCGCGGGTGTATAAAAGTTGTAAAGATTCCGGCTAGCCTGCTGTACAGGCAATGATGAGTCAGCCAGACTGCCATACTGGTTCGACGCGCGGCGGGCTGGTCTTTGCTGCATGCCACCGGAACGCGACGAGTACCCATATAATTGATATGGCATCAGAAAACCGGGTTTGTTTTTGGGCATGATCAAGCGTAGAGTGCCGCCCCATTCTTGCGCAGACAGATAATAAAAGCCGGGGGAGGGAGTACAAGATGGACATGAAGCACGCAAACAAGAAGTCATCGACCGGAGCATTGGCGTTGGCCGCGCTCGGCGTTGTGTACGGCGATATCGGCACCAGTCCCTTGTATGCGTTCAAGGAAGCCTTTGTCGGACCGCACGGGTTGACTCCCAACGAACCGAATGTGCTGGCGACGCTATCCGCGTTGTTCTGGGCGATGATGCTGATCATCTCGGTCAAGTACGTGTGGGTCATGCTGAAGTTCGACAACGACGGCGAAGGCGGCGTGCTCGCATTGACGGCGCTGGCGAACCGTTCGGCAAGAGGTACGGAGCGCTGGAAGATGTGGATCGTCACGGCGGGCATCTTTGCCGCCGCCCTGTTCTACGGCGACGCCCTGATCACCCCGGCCATCTCGGTGCTCTCTGCCGTGGAAGGTCTCAGTGTCGCCACGCCCGCCTTCGAGCAATTCATCATCCCGATCACGGTCGGCGTACTCGCCGGTTTGTTCTTTATCCAGCGGCACGGCACAGGCAGCATGGGCAAGCTGTTCGGCCCGATCACGTTGCTGTGGTTCGTCGCACTGGCCGTTCTCGGCACGATCAGCATCGTCCAGAATCCCGTCGTGTTGCAGGCGCTCAATCCGATGTACGCGATCAATTTCGCGCTGGAACATCCGGCAGGCATGTTCATGCTGCTGTCGGCAGTGTTCCTTGCGCTCACCGGGGGAGAAGCTCTCTATGCGGATATGGGCCACTTCGGTTCGAGGCCCATTCAGGTGGCCTGGTATGGCCTGGTCTGCCCCGCGCTGCTCATCAATTACTTCGGACAGGGCGCGCTGGTGCTCCGGTCCGCGGATGCGATCCAGAATCCGTTCTACCTGCTGTCACCGGAGTGGTTCATGCTGCCGCTGGTCGGGCTGGCCACCGCCGCGACCGTGATCGCTTCGCAGGCCACCATTTCCGGCGCCTATTCGATGACGCTGCAGGCCATGCGCATGGGCTATCTGCCGCGCCTGTTCATCCAGCACACTTCTGATTCGCAGCGCGGGCAGATCTACATCCCCGCCGTGAACTGGATGATGATGGTCGGCGTCATCGTCCTCGTGTTCCAGTTCGGCTCCTCCAACGCACTGGCCGCCGCTTACGGCATCGCCGTGTCCGGCACCATGATCATCACCAGCCTGCTGACCGTCTTCGTCACGCTGATGCTGCCGGGACGGGGGCGCGCGCTGCTGTTGCCCGCATTGCTGATATTCGTCCTGCTGGAATTGATGTTCTTCAGCTCCAACCTGACCAAGCTCTTCCACGGCGGCTGGATGCCGCTGGCGTTCGGCCTGTTCCTGTTCCTGCTGCTCTCGACCTGGAAGCGCGGCAGCACGCTGATCTCCGAGCAACGGCGCAAGATCGACATCCCCATGTCGCTGTTCATCACCGGAACACAACCCGAGGTGCCGCGCGTGCCGGGCACGGCGGTCTACCTGACGGCCGACCCGACCATGGTCCCCAGCGCGCTGTTCCACAACCTCAAGCACTTCAAGGTGCTGCATGAGCAGACGCTGTTCCTGCATGTGGTGACCGAGGATGTGCCTTACATCGAATTGGCGCAGCGCCTGAAAGTCACGCAGCTCGCGCCCGGCATGTACGACGTCGCGCTGCATTTCGGTTTCCGGCAGGAGGTGGACATCCCCATGGCCTTGCAGGGGCTGGGAGAACACGGGGTGGAACTCGAACCGATGTCCACCACCTTCTTCGTTGCGCGTTCCAACGTTGCGGATGGCCCGGGCGGCATGCCCGCCTGGCGTTGCGCGCTGTTCTCATGGATGACTCGCCAGTCGGAAGGCGCGACGAGCTTCTTCAATCTCCCGCCTAACCAAGTGGTTGAGCTCGGCACTAAGGTAATGCTGTAACGCAATCCTGATGAACAGAAGTTATATCGATATAGCCTGACAACGGTTGAAGCAGCATCTGATTCGGCGGATAATTGCTCTCTTCTTAGGAGTGCTGGCCGAATGACACAATACTTACTCATCCTAGTCAGCACGGTGTTGGTGAACAACATCGTGATGGTGAAGATACTCGGGCTGTGCCCGTTCATGGGCGTATCCAAGAAACTCGAGGCCGCCATCGGCATGGGCGCCGCCACGACCTTCGTACTCACGCTGGGTTCCGGTGCCAGCTACCTGATCGAGCATTACCTGCTCGGCCCCGATCTTGCGTACCTCACCACGCTCTCTTTCATCGTGGTCATCGCCGGTATCGTGCAATTCACCGAGATGGCGGTCAAAAAGACCAGCCCCGAGCTGTACCAGATCCTCGGCATCTACCTGCCGCTGATCACCACCAACTGCGCGGTGCTTGGCATCCCCCTGCTCAACGTGCAGGCCAAACATGATTTCATGCAATCGCTGCTGTTCGGCTTCGGCGGCGCGCTGGGCTTCACGCTGGTGATGATCCTGTTTGCCGGTATCCGCGAACGCCTGGAAGGCGCCGATGTGCCGGGAATATTCAAGGGCTCGGCCATCGCCATGGTCACGGCCGGACTGATGAGCTTGTCATTCATGGGGTTCTCGGGCCTGGTGAAATGATTGCTGCACTATGGGTGATGGTCGGCATCTCTTTGCTGCTTGGAGCGGTGTTGGGTTTTTCCGCGATCAAGTTCAAGGTCGAGGGCAATCCGCTGGTGGAGAAGATCGATGCCGTGCTGCCCCAGACGCAGTGCGGACAGTGCGGTTACCCCGGATGCAAGCCCTATGCCGAAGCCATCGCCAAAGGCGAGGCCAACATCAACAAGTGCCCGCCCGGCGGTGAAGAAGGCATACGCAAGCTGGCCGACCTGCTCGGCGTCGAATACGTGCCGTTCGGCGAGGGGGCGGCCCCCAAGGCCAAGGCAGTCGCCTTCATCGACGAGCAGACCTGTATCGGTTGCACCTTGTGCCTGCAAGCCTGCCCGGTCGATGCCATCGTCGGCGCAGCCAAGCAGATGCACACCATCATCGCCTCCGAATGCACCGGTTGCGAACTGTGTATCGCGCCCTGCCCGGTGGACTGCATCAGCATGCAGCCCATCGGCGAAGACATCACCAACTGGAAATGGGACTACCCGACCATTCCCATCGTACAGGCTCCCGCAAGATGAGACCGTTGTTCAAATTCCACGGCGGCGTACACCCGGCCACGCATAAAGCCGAGTCGACGCGCACCCCGATCGCACTGGCGCCGATCCCGTCCATGCTGGTCATCCCGCTGCACCAGCACGTGGGCAACCGTGCCGTACCGGTGGTCCAGGTCGGCGAACGCGTGCTCAAGGGCCAGATCATCGGCAGGCCGGAAGGGCGCCTTTCCAGCGCGGTGCATGCGTCCACGTCGGGGACGGTCAGTGCCATCGACATGCAACTGGTCGCCCACCACTCCGGATTGCCGGACCTGTGCGTCACCCTGATACCGGACGGCAAGGATGAATGGATAGCGCACAGCGGCGTGGACTACCGGCAGGCCGAACACACCGACCTGCGCCACCTGCTGCGGCAGGCAGGCGTGGTCGGTCTGGGCGGCGCCGTGTTCCCCAGCGACATGAAGTCGTATTCCCACAAGCACAAGATCAAGACGCTGGTGCTCAACGGCGCCGAGTGCGAGCCTTACATCACCTGCGACGACATGCTGATGCGCGAACGCGCCGGGGACATCCTGCGCGGCGCCGAAGTGTTGCGCGAACTGCTGTATGCGGAAGAAGTGCTGGTCGGCATCGAAGACAACAAGCCGGAAGCCATCGCCGCAATGCAGCAGGCCGTGCTGGACGACAATCATGCACACATGGAAGTGATCGCCGTGCCCACGCTGTATCCCGGCGGCGGGGCCAAGCAGCTGATCCGTGTGCTCACCGGCATCGAGGTCGCCGCCG
>JAJXTT010000080.1 GCA_021783525.1 Pseudomonadota bacterium | reverse complement strand
TATGAGTATCCGCGCCACCGTATCGCCATTATGGTTGGGGATTTCAAGGCCATTCCACAGCACCACATGCACGGGAGGATTCCCGAAAGCCTGCATTATCTTTGCAAGCAGGAATCTTTCCGCGGCGTAAAGCATTTTTCCGAGAGACGGGCGCTGTTCTCGATCAGCCGCCAGATAACTGAAGTCGCCGTTTATCGGTTCGCTCGTGGGTTCGGATCGCTCGCGTTCCATGCTCGTCTCCTTGTGCGCTGCTGTTTCTGCCTGGTCAAACTCCAATTGTGCCCGTTAAGGTAATGGTAAAAATATGCAAAAAACCGGATTCGGTCAACCCGTGAGATGCCGGGGAAATGGAAACCCGGGATATCCCGGGGCTCGTTCCGTGGCCGTCCTTGAGCGGTTTGAACGACGGTGGGCTGATGAGTTCACATCACTTGTTACAAGCACGCGATCAAGATGGTGATCCACGTCTGGATGCTTCAAAGCAGTCCTCACGCCAGATGCATCCTGTTTGATCGCATACTCCATCGTAGGCGGTCGCAAAGCAGTCGAAGTTTCCCTCGATCTTCTGGATCGCCCTGATCAGTTCGGCTTTGGAAAGCATGCCGGGGTCGATACTTTGCAGCTTGGCCATGCGTTGTACATCTTTCAGGGTCATGACGGTTCTCCTTCACATTTCCATGTTGCACAGAAGCCGATTTGGAAGTCTGCCATCACCCTTGGAGTCCGCTTTCGGCTCACCATGAATCGCGAAGACTGGCCTACGGAAGCGTCATGCTGGCCAAGTGCCAGGCTGTTCTGGAATTGAATCCATTCCTGCGGTAATAGCGGTAGTTTCCGATGAAGCGGGTGATATTGGCCAGTTTGCGCGACATGTTTACTCCCTTCTCGACTCCAGAACAAATTCTTTAACCAATTTTTGTACCCGGAAAACGACACGGCAGCCGGCTCATGCAAATATAAAGCGCCTGCGTTGTATTTCCCGGATACCCGGTGGCCTCTATGAATCCGGGCAGTGCGCCTTCCTGTATGCTGCACGGTATGCGGAAATGTCGCCGGTATTCCAGCCATTCCGGGGAACTTCGGTGGACATGCATTTGTCGGTAAGCCGTGCATCGGCCGGCACGGCGATATTCTCGAATGCGTTTGGCAATCCGTCGAATTCATCGTGCGTTGCCGGATTTGTATCCATGACATTTCCTTCCGGTTGAATAGAGGAAACAGCGGAAAATGCGGGAGATACGAAGCTACAGCAGATCGGTGGCCGAATATATACGCAGAAGTACATATATTGCCGGACAGGGGGAATCGCCGGGGTATGCGGGGCCTTTAGATAACGGGATGTTCCTGATGTGCTGCGGAATCCGGCTGCCAGACCATGCGGTCATCCTGCCGCATCAGCATGGTGCCGAATTCTGCGCACAGCATTTCCATGCGTGCGCAGATCTCCTCGTATTCCTTGCCGCGCGCCGCTGCTACATACCCGACATCCAATGACACGGGCAATAACTCGATTCGGCACAATCGGCCTTCAGCAAACATCACCTTGAACAGGCAGGAACGGTCGTTGCGCAGCAAAGGATGAACGGCGTAGTCGTCGATAAAATCGCCGGTGTCGTAAAGAATGGGCTTGCCCCGATGGATTTCAATGCCCTGGCAGATATGTGCGCTATGACCGTAATAGACATCGGCCCCGAGTTCGATCACCTGCCTGGCGAAGCTGCGGAATTCCGGCGCAGGGCGTTCGACGAAATTGGCGCCCCAGTGGTTGGAAAATACGACGAAATCGGCGCCCTGCGCGCGGGCTGACGCAATGCTGCTGGCAACTCCCGCCAGCGTCTCCTGTCGCATCGAGACTTCCAGGTAGTGGGTGCCCGGGCGCCGGGCGTCCGCTGCGAATGCGGGCTCGTTGTCGGTGCAGGAAAGCAGTGCCACGCGACAAGGCGATTCACCCTGGACTTCGAGCATCGCCGGCTTGGCGGCCTCCGTTGCGTCGACGCCTGCGCCGGCGTAACGGATGCCGTTGGCGCGAAGCACCCGCAACGTATCGCGCAGCCCGCGCTCCTCGAAATCCAGGATGTGATTGTTGGCCAGCACGCAGGCGTCGATGCGGGCCGCCTGCAGTACGCTCACCGCGGAGGGGTCGGCGCGGAAATGGAACATCTTCGGGGTGCGAGCCCACGGGTCGAGGTGCCTGGTCAAGGCGCATTCCAGATTCACTATGCGCAGGTCTGCTTGTGCCAGATGAGGCAACAGGTCGTCCCACATTTCCGCTGGGCTCAATGATTTGAGTATCTCGTTGACGTAGCGACCGAGCATCACGTCTCCCATCAAAGCCAGTGTAAGCATGGTCACCTCACATGGTGCGCTTGAGCAGCTTGCGCAGCGACTCAAGCGGCCGCGTATTGAGTACATCGTGTTTTTCCAGCCGGCCGCGCCGTGCCTGTCCGACGCCATAGCGAAGATTGGCGAGATCGCAAGTGCTGTGCGCATCCGAATCGATGCTGACCAGCACGCCTTCCTCTCTGGCGATCTGGCAATGTACATCAAGCAAGTCGAGACGTTCCGGGTTGGCGTTCAGCTCGAGGTGGCAACCGCGCTCCACCAACTGGCGCGCATCCTGCGGCAGATCTCCCAGGGTGCGCGCCGCATTGCGATAGGCGCGGATACGGAACGGGTTCGCATCCTCGATTTCAAGCAAATCGGCGATTTCCTCGAAGATGGCGGTGATGTCGGCGTTATGGACGGGCATGCGATTCTTTCGCGGCTGCCGCGTCATTCGGGAGAGTCCGAGTCTTCCACGGGGCATTCATGGAGCCGAGAAACGCGATACGTTTTGCTGCGGTTGGACTACTCGTCGCTGTGGTGCGGTGGCATGTCTTCGGCGGGCTCTCCTGTTTCCGGATCGATCCAGTCGGCCATGCCGATTTCGGACTCCGCCTCCTCCAGCGATTCGCCCTCCTCGAAGCCATTGCCGTCGTGATCCTGCATGTCCTGTGCGGCTTCGAGCAGGGTTGCAAAGGGCCCGTAAAGTTCGCCGGTCAGTTTATCCTGCCAGTAGAAGCCATCAGGCCTTTCGATCACTCGTGTACGGTCGAAGTCCGGCGAAGTCTCAGGGATGGATATGTTCATGCTCATGGTTGCCTCCAATTACCACATGGCGTAGCGGAATACCGGATAGTGCCTGCATCGCATCTATGCCGATGACTTGCCAACTCAGCTCATTCGGCGCGAATCAGCAGTACGGGAATCGTTGCCAGGCGCACCACGCCTTCGGCGACGCTTCCCAGAAGGAGACGGTTCAGGCCGGAACGCCCATGTGTCCCGATCACGATCAGGTCGGCGTGCCATTGCTGCGCATCTTTCCCGATCACGCTGGCCACCCGCTCTCCGATGGCTTCGATCAGCGCAGTTTCAACGGTCATTCCCGCCTTCCGTGCTTGTTCATCAGCCACGGCGAGAGCGCGCTCTCCGGTCTGTCGCATCGTTTTTTGAAGCTCGGCAATATCGATATAGGCATAACCTTCGGCATCGACAAATTGAATTTCCTCCAGCACATAGATCAAACGCAGGCTAGCCTCCCGGTTTGCCACCTTGATCGCCTCCTGCAAAGCGCGCTCGGATGTTTTGCTGCCGTCAATCGGAACAAGAATGCGTTGATACATGATGACCTCCTCATTTTCAAATCGGCACACACTGCCAACTATTCTATGCTTCTTTAAATGCGGTGTCGCATGCAGATGACGGTTGCCGCGAAACGACTTAAGGCGTTTAATCCTGGTCACGCGAGATTGTTGGATACGCACACATCGATACCCTTAACCAGCCAAGCCGCCATGAATCTGACGCCTGCCGAACTTCGCCTGACCTACGATCCGGATACGCTCGGGTTCGCTAACACGACAGAAATGCTGGAGTATCCGCTGCCATGGATCGGCCAGGAGCGCGCGGAAATGGCCGCCCGCTTCGGACTGGAAATGGACCAGCCGAACTACAACCTGTTCGTGCTGGGAGAAGTCGGCAGCGGGCGCTCTTCGTTGCTCCATCGCGCGATGCAGGCCGCTGCCGCGGGCAGGCCGGTGCCGCCCGACCTGTGCTATCTGCACAACTTCGATGCCCCGGAACATCCGCGCGCGTTGCGCTTGCCCGCAGGCCAGGGGCGCTTGCTGCGCCAACTCATGGTGCAAATGATGAAATCGCTGCAGAAAGAAATCCCTCAGTGCCTGAACGGGCAGGATTTCAAGGTGGAGAGCGAACGCATCGAGAACACCTACAAGACGGAAGAAGCCAAGGCGTATGCCGAAATCGACGCCTTTGCCGAAGCGCGCCATTTCACGTTGCACCGCGAAAGCGGGCATATGGTGTTCACCTATCGCGATGCGAAAGGCCACACCCTGACCGAAGAAGAGATGCTGGCCCTGCCCAAGGAGCGCCGTGCCGAGATCGATCAGGCCGAACAGGAACTGCGTACCGAGATCAGCCGCTATTTCGAAAAGACGGTAGCGAAGGAACGCTTGAAGGATGAAGCCTTTGCCGCGTTGCGGCGGCATGCGGTCAAGCCGCTGCTGGAACGCGAATTGCAGCAGATTCGCAACGGCCTGAAGAAGCAGATCAAGGACTCGGTCAAGCTCGGCGCATATCTCGAGCAGGTCGTACACGACGTCCTCGACAATCTGGAACTGTTCGAGGTATCGGATTCGGATGACGAAGTCCGGCAGGATGAACTGCTCAAGGTGTTGTCGCGCTACCGTGTCAACCTGGTCGTCGATAACGACGGCCTGACCGGCGCGCCGGTGATCGTCGAAGACAACCCCCTGTTCCGCTCGCTGTTCGGCAGCATCGAATACCAGTCCGAGAACGATGTACTGGTGACGGACTTTTCGCGCATCCGGGCCGGCAGTCTGCACAAGGCGCATGGCGGCTTCCTGCTGCTGCACCTGCGCGACCTGCTGGCCGACGGGCTGGTGTGGGAGAAACTGCGGCGCCTGCTGCGCAGCGGCAGGCTGCAGATCGAGGAACCGGGTACGGCATTCACGCCGATCGCGACGGTTTCGCTCGAACCTGAAGCGGTGGACATCGAGGTCAAGATCGTGCTGATCGGCTCGCGCGAACAGTATTACGAATTGCAGGAGGAGGATCCGGAATTCGCACGCCATTTTGGCGTCAAGGTGGATTTTGCCGAAAGTTTTTCATCCAGCCCCGCGACTCGCCGCGCCATGGCCATCTTCGTTGCCCACACCTGCCGCCGGCTTGGGCTTTCGCATTTCTCTGCCGGAGCCGTTGCGCGCCTGCTGGAAGACGGGCACCGTCAGGTGGACGATCAATTGCGCCAGAGTGCGATCTTTGCCCGGACCGAGGCGCTGGTGACCGAGAGTGCCGCGTTGTGCAGAGCACGTGCCGGCCATCAGGTCGAGGCTGCGGATGTCGAAGCCGCCCTGGCAGCCCGTACCAGACGCCACGATTACCCCGAACAACGCCTGCAGGAAGCGATCGCCGAGGGCGACCTGCTGATCGCCGTGCAGGGCGAGAAGGTCGGTCAGATCAACGGCCTGACCCAGGTGGATCTGGGAGATTATCGTTTCGGGTTCCCGATACGCATCACGGCACGCACTTATGCCGGAGAAGATGGTCTGCTCAACATCGAGCGCGAGGTGGAGATGTCCGGGCCCATCCATGACAAGGGCGTGCTGATCCTGCAAAATTACTTGTCCGCGCTGTTTGCCCACAATGCGCCGCTCGCCCTGAATGCAGCAGTCGTATTCGAGCAGGAATACGATGGCATCGAAGGCGATTCCGCATCCTGTGCCGAGTTGTATGCCTTGATCTCCGCATTGTCGGGTTTGCCGCTCAAGCAGGGCATCGGCGTCACTGGCGCGATCAACCAATACGGTGAAGTGTTGCCGGTGGGGGGCATCAATGAAAAGATCGAGGGATATTTTCGCGTCTGTTCCGCCGCAGGCCTGGACGGCAGCCATGGCGTGCTGATCCCCCAGCGTAACCGCCGCCACCTGATGCTGGAACGCAAGGTCGTCGAAGCAGTCGAGAAGGGCCTGTTCCATATCCATACGGCGGAGCATGCAAGCGAGGGAATAGAGCTGCTCACCGGCCGCCCGGCCGGTATTGCCAACGATGCGGGAAACTATCCCCATACCAGTGTACTGGGGCACGCCCAGAAGACCTTGCTGGCCTATCGCCGCGCGTGCCAGGCATCGGAACATACGAAGTCGGGACGCAAACATATGCACCCGTGACCGCGCCGATTTCGCGCCGTTCGATTATCGCCGGTCGGCATCCTGCCCGTGCCGGTTCGAGAGGAGAAGAACATGATGATATTTCGCGATCGCGAAGACGCTGCGCGGCGTTTGTCGGAGGCGCTCAAGCAATACCGGGGGCTCCACCCGCTGATATTGGCGATCCCGCGCGGCGCGGTGCCGATGGCCAGGATCATCGCCGATGCGCTGGACGGCGAAGTGGATGTGGTGCTGGTGCGCAAGCTGCGGGCGCCGGGCAATCCCGAGTTTGCCATCGGTTCGGTGGACGAGACAGGCTGGACCTATCTTGGCGACTATGCCGGACATGTGGCAGGCAGCCAGCGCTACATCGAGGACGAGAAAGAGACGCAACTCAGGGTGATGCGCGAGCGACGCGCGAGCTATACGCCGATACGTCCGCCGCTTGATCCTGCGGGGCGCATCGTCATCGTGGTGGACGACGGTCTGGCCACCGGATCGACCATGATCGCCGCACTGCATGCGCTGCGCGCGAAGCACCCGCAAAAACTGGTTTGTGCGGTGCCGGTGGCACCGCCCGATACACTTGCCAAGGTGGAACCCTACGCCGATGAAGTGATATGCCTGAGTGCGCCGGAATCGTTTTATGCGGTAGGACAGTTCTATCAGAACTTCCAGCAGGTGAGCGACGAAGATGTGATCAGGCTGCTGGGTGCGGCCCCTGGCTCCTGAGGTGTTGCGCAAACCAGTCTGCAGCTGCGTTTGCCGCCTGTTCCAGCGTGCCTTCCTCCTCGAACAAATGAGTCGCGCCGGGAACGAGTTTGAGTCGCTTCGTGCAATGCATCAGCGCATAAGCCTGCCGGTTAAGTTCGACCACTTCGTAGTCCGCCGCGCCGACGATCAGCAGGGTTGGCGCGTGCACGCGGCGCAGGGCAAGCTCGCCTGCCAGGTCGGGACGCCCCCCGCGCGAAACCACCGCCGAGATCTGGTTGCCCATCTCCGCCGCCGCGCGCAACGCTGCGGCCGCGCCGGTGCTGGCCCCGAAGTAGCCAAGCTTGAGTGCTTGCGTCTGCGGGCGGCCCTGCAGCCACTCG